>NZ_LFVW01000641.1:0-6493 GCF_001182915.1 Kitasatospora sp. MY 5-36 | reverse complement strand
CTGAACCCGCCCCCGCTGCCGCTCCCGGGCTCGGCCCCGAGAGCGGAGCGTGCGGTGGCCGGGCCCCAGCGGGCGGCCTGGCAGGGCGTTCGCGCAGCGCCGGGGCGGTCCGCCGGGCGGCGGCGAGCCGCTCGGCCAGCCGGCGGGTGAAGTCCACCGGATCGTGGTCGTCGAACTCCCGCTCCAGCTCGACGGCGTGCGCACGCAGCAGGTCCACGACCCTCATGTCTGCGCCCCGCCGTCGTCCTGGTGCTCCAGGAGGTACTCCAGGTGACGCCGCCCGAGGCTGTAGTAGGTGCGGGCGGTGGTGTGCGCGATGCCGAGGGACCGTCCGATGTCGTGGTACGACAGCCCCGCCTGGCGCAGCCGGACCACGTCGGCCTGGACGGGTGCGGCCCGCGCGAGCTCCTCCATCGCCCAGTCCAGGGCATCCAGCTCGGCGAGTTCGTTCAGCTCGTCCTGGCTGGTGTCGGGGCGGCGCTGGGCGATCACCCGCAGCCGCTTGCGTTCGGTGCGCCGGCGCTCGCGCATGACGTCCACCACCGCGTCCTTGACGATCTTGAAGGCGAAGGCCTGCGGATCGGGGCTGGCCAGGGCCCGGCGCCAGTTCTTGTAGAGCGTGGTGCCCGCGTTCTGGACGGCGTCCTGGGCATCCTCACGGTGCCGCAGGCGCTGCTGGGCGTAGCGGAGGTAGCCGGAGTTCTCGCGGGTGAAGAAGGCCTCGAAGTCGTTCGGCAGGTCGCCGAGCGGGTCGGCTCGCAGACCCCGCTCCTCGCCCGGCCCGGGAGTGCTCACGCGACCCCCCTTTCGTGGTCGGCTGGCCGGCCCGCCTGGTGGCACGCCGACGGCCCCTTGGGGCTCGTGGTGTAACCGTCCGGGAGGTCCGGGATGTTGACCGGATCGGGCAGACAATTGCCGAACGTTTCCGTTCACTTTTGAACAGTGCGGCTGACCTGCCGCTTCACCCTCGCGCACCCAGCCGGAAGACTCGCAACGTGACCCAGATCACAGCGTGCGAGGGTGCCGCTTGACAAGCCCTACGGCACCACCCGCACCATCCCCGCAACCCTGCGGACCCCACCCCGCAAAGCGGCCCCCACTCCCTCAGGAGCCAAACCCCCTACGGCGCCGGCTCCACCTCCGCCGCATCCAGCGTGGCGGTCACCCGCTCCAGCAGCCCGCGCAGTGCGACCAGATCCTCGACCGGCAGCCCGGTCGCCGCGAGCAGCCGACGCGGAACCTGCCCGGCCCGCTCGCGCAGCGCCGACCCCTCGGGAGTCAGGCGGACGGTGACCGACCGCTCGTCCTCCGGGCTCCGCTCGCGGCGCACCAGCCCGGCCGCCTCCAGGCGCTTGAGCAGCGGGGAGAGCGTCCCGGAGTCCAGCCGCAGCCGCTCGCCGATCCGCTTGACGGGCAGCTCGCCCTCCTCCCACAGCACCAGCATGACCAGGTACTGCGGATAGGTCAGCCCGAGGTCCCGCAGCAGCACCCGGTACACGCCGCCGAAGGCGCGGGAGGCCGCGTTGAGCGAGAAGCAGATCTGCTGGTCGAGGCGGAGCAGCTCCTCGTCCGCCATGCCGGGGTGAGTCGTCATGAGCCCATGGTACCGATCACCATCGCGCCATTTAGTTGTGCACAATTAAATTGCGTGCTCTACTTGTCGCAACGCACCACCGCACCACCGCACCGACCGAGCGGCCGCCGACCAGCACGCCGGGCCGGCGACCGCCCGGACAACCGACCGCAGGAACACCCAGGACCCGAAGGGGAAGCCACCATGGACGCGCTCTACACCGCAGCCGCCACCGCCAACGGCCGGGAGGGCCGCGCCGTCAGCTCCGACGGACAGCTGGACCTCGCGCTGGCCATGCCGCCCGCGCTCGGTGGCAGCGGCCAGGGCACCAACCCGGAGCAGCTCTTCGCCGCCGGCTACGCCGCCTGCTTCGCCAGCGCCCTCGGCCTGGTCGGCCGCCAGGCCCGGGTGGACACCAGCGAGGTCTCGGTGACCGCCGAGGTGTCCATCGGCAAGGACGAGGCCGGCTTCGCCCTCGCCGTCGTGCTGCGCGTCGAGCTGCCCGAGTCGCTCGCGGGCGAGACCGGCGAGCTGCTGGTCAAGCAGGCGCACCAGGTGTGCCCGTACTCCCGTGCCACCCGGGGCAACATCCCGGTCGAGCTGGTCGTCGAGTAAGCACCCCCGAGAAGGAGCGCCCCGGGGGAAGAGCACCCCGAGCGCCCTCCGACCGCCCCACCGACGGACCGGGCCCGCCGCACGCGATGCGGCGGGCCCGGTCCGTCCTCCCTGGGCTCAGTCGCCTCCCGGCCCGTTCGCCGAACGCAGCGTGTCCAGTCGGTGCCGGTACTCCTCCGCGTCGATCTCACCCCGCGCGAACCGCTCCGCGAGCAACTGCTCCGGGGACACCCCCTGACCTCCTTGCCCTCCCTGACCCCCTTGGCCCCCTTGCCCCACCGGGCCCCAGCCGTGCGGACCGCCCGCCCCGGCTCCTCCGGCGCCGGGTGCCGCCCGCCCGGGCGGGATCGGCTGCCGCGAGCGCGCTACGTAGCGGAACAGGGCCACGGTGAGCAGGACGACGATCACCAGGAACATCAGCGTCCCGAACGCCATCAGCCCCATGCCCCAGCCACCCACGTAGTGGCCGTGCCCGTGCCAGTACCTCATCAGGACCTCCTCCTCCGGCCCCGTCGGGGCCCGCCGAGGTGAGCAACGCCTACCACCATCGTGCTCCCGCTGGTGGTGAAAGCGGCGTGAGGGTGGGCTGAGAAAACGTTCCGGCAACCGTTCCCGGGCCCCACCGGGGTAGCGTGCCGCTGGTGACCCACCATCCGCCGCCCGCGTTCCACCCCCAGCGGCCCACGGCTCACCAGCCGTCCATGGCCTTCCATCCGCCGGAGGACGACCGCTCCCCCGAGCAGCTCGTCGCCGCCGGGGTGCTGCGGCGCCACCCGGACCCGCGCCCCCACCCGGCGCTCGGCCACTCCCCGATCGGCTACGTCGCCACCGCGCTCTGGGCCGAGCTCACGGCCCTCGCCATCGCGCCGGCGGCCGCCGAGGCCACCGCCACCGCACTGCTGCGCGCGATCGCCGACCGCGCCGTGGACGCGGCGCTCGCCCCGGGCAACGAGCGCGCCCCGCGCGACGACCTGTACGTGGCCGACCCGGCCCACATCGGCCCGTACCGCCGGGCGATCTGGTTCCAGCGTTCCAACCCGCACGGCCCACACGCCCCACACGACCCGCACAACCCGCACAACCCGTACGGCTCGCAGGGCCCCCGCGGCCTGCTCACCCCGGTCGACGCACGCGGCGGGTACGCCCCCCGCGGCCCGATCACCGCCTCCTTCGCGCCCCACGAACCGTAGCCCCGGGCGCCCCTGCCCGCCCTCGCCCGCCCCGCCTCCCTCAGCGCTCGACCTGGAGGCTGTGGCACACCCAGCTCAGCCGGTCCGGCCCGCCGTACGGCGGCCGGTCGTGATACGTCCCGTCCGCCACCGACATGTTGACGATCAGGTACGCGTGCCACGCGGACCCGACCCCGTGCAGGTCCGCGTAGACCAGCTCGTCCTCCACGTACCAGTCCACCGAGTTCGCGCCGAGCACCACCCGCAGGCCGAAGGTGGCCCCCGGCCCGATCCCGGCGCTCGCACCGTGCCAGTACCGGAAGCCGCCGCGGACGTGGTTGGAGATCTCCAGCAGGTCCGGGTTGTCGGGGTGGTACTCGAAGACGTCCACCTCGTTGCCGCCGTCCCGCCAGGTCCAGATCGCCGGCCAGGCGCCGAGCTCGACCGGCAGTGTCACGCTTGCCGACAGCACGTCCCCGGCGCGGAGCTGGAAGCCGTCGGGACTGCCCTCGGTGGTCAGCAGACTGCAGCTCCACAGCCCGCCACTGTGCCTCCTGACCGCCGTGAACTGCCCGTCGGGGCAGTAGTCGCGGCTGAGGTAGTCGAGTTTGTGGTCGCTCCGGTTGGTCGGCCCCATCCGGGGATAGGCGCTGCTGCGCCCGGCGATCCACTGCCTGGTCGAAGTGAAGTCCGCGTCGAACACGACTGCCACGGCCGCCTCCCCGGAGCGCTGGCGTCCCGGCAGTCCGCACCGCCAGGCACACAGGGTGAGTTACCCGATACCCTCCGCAGTATGCGAAGTGGATCGTTCGGGTCCGGGACGAACGTGCGATTCGGGACCGGTACGGCCGGTCAGGGGTCGGCGCCGAGCAGGTCAGCCGACCGGAGCCGCGCCTCCGGCCCCGAGCCGGTCGGTCACCGAGACCACCCCGTCCACCGAGCGGCACAGGTTGAGCACGATCGGCACCAGGTGCTGCTCGGGCACGGTGCCGCTGAGCACCACCCGCCCCTGGGTGACCTCCACCCCGATCTCCGCCGGGCTGACCCCGTCGATCCGGCCGAGCACCTCCTCGACGATCTCCCGCCGGATCACCATGTCCTCGCGCAGGAAGACCCGCAGCAGGTCGCCGCGGCTGACCATGCCGACGACCCGACCCTCCTCGTCCAGCACCGGCAGCCGCTTCAGGCCGTGCCGGCTCATCAGCCGGGCCGCCGCGACCACGCTGGTGCCGGGCGTGGTGCAGACCGGCTGCGCCGTCATCAGGTCGGCCGCGGTCACCTCGCCGTCCGGGCCCGCCTGCGCCGACTCGGGCGCGGGCAGCAGGCTGGCCGGGTCCTCCTGCGCGGCCAGGGTGCGCAGCAGGTCGGCTTCCGACACCACGCCGAGCGGTCGCCCTTCCGGGTCCACCACCGGTACGCCGGTGATGTCGTACTCGCTCAGCAGCGTCACGATCTCCCGGAATCCGGTCTCGGGCGAGACCAGGACCACGGGGCTGGTCATCACGGATTCGACGGTGGCATGACGCACGCCGGTTCACCTCGTCCAACGATGCTGGTCCGACCGGACGCGGATCGTCCCGGCCGGTACCGGCAGCATCGCCCGTAACGGCCGCGACCGCCAGGGGCCAAGGGGCCGAACGGGCGGGACCTTGTGCCCCGACCTGCTGACACGGCCCCGACACCACGCCCCGACCAAGCACTGGCACCGCGTCTCCGGCACCACGTCCCCGGCCGGGGCAGGCGCGGGAACGACGCTGTCAGGCGTGCGTGGTCGCTCCGCAGACGAAGGCGGGAAGCCGCAGGAAGCCGTGGCTCCGGACGTCCGCCGCGGCCGCCGGGGAGGTGCAGAACCAGCCGTTGCGGCCGAACACGGCCCGCAGCGCCCGTCCCTGCGCGTCGACACTCGTCCAGTCTCCGTCCCGCACCCCGACGTAGAGGGCCCGGCCGTACCAGGTCGTCAGGAAGGCCGGGTTGGTCCCGCCGTCGACCGTGGGCGCCGTTCCGTCCAGGGACTGCGGCACGAGCACTCCCGGGTCGTCGCCCGGCTTCCGGTGACCGCCGGTGACCTGTCCGACCCAGCGGCCGACCGAGTACGGGACGATCGCGTTCGGGTCGTGCAGGACCGCGTCCTCCCCCTGGTCCTCGGCGACGCCGGAGGTCACGCACGGGCCCGCGTAGAAGGTGCCCGGATCGCCGTTCGGGGAGGCGGCGGCCGCGAAGGCGGTCATCTCGTCGGAGAGGTAGGACGATCGAAGCGTGGCGGGGTCCGAGACGTGGACACCGGGTACCACGGGCCTGATCGTCGCGTCCGGAAGGCTCGGGTCGATCTGCCGCCAGTTGGTGATGTCGCAGGAGTAGATCCACCGCAGATCGGCGGTCGTCAGGTTCTTCGGTGCGTTGCCGCCCGCCGGGGCCGCCCAGGTCACCGCGTCCCTCACGAGCGGGACGAAGTCGATCGAGGTCAGGTCGCCCTGCTGTGGCGGCCTGCTCAGCCTGGCGAAGTCGACCGTTCCACTGCTGTTGAACGCCAGGGCGTTGAGGGCGCTCCGGGTGTTGGTCGGCCGGAAGATCTCGGAGGCCCCGGTCTTGGGCGTGATCGTGCTGGATCCCCGGGCGTCCCAGCTGTAGAGCCGGGGCGAGGTGGTGTCCCCGGCCGCCGCGAGCGAGGCGTTGTAGTCCGCCGCGAGCTGGTTGAGGAGCGCGTCGGCGGCCGGGGCGCCCACGCCGACCAGGTCGGCGGCGGCCGTCGCCGCTGGTCGGCACCGGGCGGGCCGCCATCGCTCGCCGGACGTTCTTCCAGCGGTGGCGCGCCGCACGTCCGTCATATGCCCGCCGATCACCCCGGACGGCGCAACCATCACATGATCGACTCGTTGGACCGTCCACCACGACAGCGGTACGGCTCCCGGGAGGGCCCCTTGGCAGTAAGGACGGTGAGCACGGCCGCGCTGCGCCGGGATGTCGCGGCGCGCCCGGTGGCCCTGGCGGAGGCCTCGCTGGTGCGCCATTACCGACGGCTGGTCCGGCTCGCCTACCTGGCGCTGCCGGCCGACCGCGACCGGCACACCCGGGTGCTCGCCGCCCACTGCGCCGTCCAGCGCGCCCTGCCCACCCGCTGGGCCCGCACGGACCGAAC
>NZ_LFVW01000640.1:0-6515 GCF_001182915.1 Kitasatospora sp. MY 5-36 | reverse complement strand
GACGGCATCCACCTCGCGCTGCGCTGCGGCTCGGCCGCGCTCGCCGTCACCGCGGTCCTGGTCGCCGTCCTGGTCGGCCGGGCCCGCCCGCTCGCCCCGGCGGCCTCCGAAGAGCCGCGGCCGGAGGACCTGGCCGGGGCGGGCGTCGCCTGAGCCGCCGGGACCGACCGGTGAGGTGCTGTCAGGAGGTCGCGGGAGGTCGCGGACGGCCGGGAGGTCACAGGAGGTCGCGCGAGGTCAGCGGATCCCTTCCACCGCCGCCTGCGCCGTACGGGCCAGTTCGCGCCGGGCGCCCGCCCGGCCGGGCCGGGGCCCGGGCGGCGGTATCGGCGGCAGGAAGGTCACGTCGGCGACCAGCCCGCGGGCCGCGACCACCCGGGCGAGCGAGGTGAGCAGCCCGTCGTCCCCGATGAAGGCGGGCACGCTGGTCGGCCGTCCGTCCGCCAGCCGGTAGCGGATCGTCACCGGCTGGACGTCGGCACCCGCCTCCACCGCCGCCTGGAACAGCGCGGGCCGGAACCGGCCGCTCTCCCGCCCGCACCAGGTCGACCCCTCCGGGAAGACGATCACCGGGTGGCCGGAGCGCAGCACCTCGGCCACCGTCGCGACGGTGTCCGGCAGCGTCCGCAGCCGGTCGCGGTCCAGGAAGACGGTGCCGCCCAAGGCGATCAGCGGTCCGAGCACCGGCCACTTCCGGACCTCGGTCTTGGCCAGCGACCGGCCCGGCCGCCCGGCGGCGAGCAGCGGTATGTCCAGCCAGGAGACGTGGTTGGCCACCACCAGCACCCCGCCGTCCGCGCCGGGCCCCCAGCCGTCGGGCCCGGCGAGGTGGACCGTCACCCCGAGGGTGCGCAGCACGACCCGGGCCCAGAACCGGGCCAGCCGGTTCCGGGCCCGGTCCGGGAGCAGCCGGACCGGCGGGAGGAGCACGACCCCGGCCAGCACCGCCGCCAGACAGGCCGTCAGCCGCAGCGCCCGCCGGGGGTGGGAGACCCTCGGCGGGACGTCGGCCAGGCAGGTCTCGGGCCGGCAGGTCGCGGTGGGCAGCCAGACGCTCACGACGAGGCGCCCGAGGCGGGTCCGCCGGACAGGAAGTGCCGCAGGTAGCGCGGGTCGGTGCGCTCCAGCGACAGCAGCACGTACAGGTCGGCGCAGTCGAAGTCCGGGTCGTACGCGGGCGCGCCGCAGACCCAGGCGCCGAGCCGCAGGTAGCCGCGGAGCAGGGCCGGCAGCGCGCCCCGCTCGGCGCGCGCCACCCCGGTGGCGTCCCAGGGACGGTGCGGGGTGACCCGGTACTCCTCGGGCGCCAGGTGCTTGGCGCTGACGGTGTCCCAGACCCGGGCCGCGGTGGCGCCGCCGTCCGCCAGCTCGATCGAGCAGCAGCCGCCGACCCAGGTGTTGCCGGTGTCGGCCAGGTAGCGCGCGATGCCGCCCCACATCAGGTTGATGACGGCGCCGTTGCCCCGGTGGTCCGGGTGGATGCAGGAGCGCCCGAGCTCGACCAGGCCGGGGCGGACCGGCGCGAGCGCGGAGAGGTCGAACTCGCCGTCGGAGTACAGCCGTCCGGCCCGGCGCGCGGCCTCGGGGCGCAGCAGCCGGTAGGTGCCGACGACGGTTCCCTGCTCGCCCTCGCGGACCAGCAGGTGGTCGCAGAACTCGTCGAAGGGGTCGACGTCCAGGCCCGCGACCGGGCTGTGCAGTTCGGCGCCCAGCTCGGTGCCGAAGACCTGGTGGCGCAGCCGCTGGGCGGCGCGCACGTCGTCCTCGTCGCGGGCGAGGGAGACGGTGTACGAGGCCGGGGCGGCGGGCCGGTGGGGGCGGGGCGCGGGGACCGCCGGGGCGTCGTGGGTGGTGGTGACTGCGGACGGAGCGTACGTGGGGACGGTGGTCATGGCGGACCCTCCAGGGCAGCACGATCGGCGGTGCCGTGGATCACCAGGGCACCGTCCCGGTCCGCAGGCGGTTGGGCATGGACGCGAACCGGTCCCCGTGTTTCTCTCCGAATCGGTTGGCATTCATGTTGCGGCCCGGAGGACCGCAGATGTGCACCTGTTGAATGGCACCACCCGTGGCCCGGCGGTCATCTGCCCGGCACCGGGCGCTCGTTCGCGGGGGGTGGACAACACGCACCACGGGGGCGTACGGCCGCACCGCACGCCCCCGTTGTCGCGACCCCGCGGTCGTCACGCGGCTGCTGTCACGCCGCTGTCGGCACGATCGCGCCGTCACGCCGCTCGCGTCACGTCGCCGTCGTGACGATCCGACGTGCCGCTGTCGTGACGATCGCGGCGCGCCGCTCAGAACGCCCGCCAGCCCTCCGGGTCGACCCCGCCCGGGACGGCGCCGGCCGGGCCGTACGGCTCGCGGGTGTAGACGAAGGAGCCGACGTCGAGGTGGCTGACCGTGCTGTCGGGGTGGCGGACCACCCGCAGGGTCTCGCCCGCGTAGTAGTTCTCCACACCGGTCCAGGTGCCGTCCGCCTCGGGCCGGAAGCGCGAGCCCCGGCCGCGGCCGGTGAGCGGGGCGAGCTCCAGCACCCGCCCGGGCCGCAGCCGCAGGGCGGCCGGCGCGGCGCCCCAGTACCAGGGGCCGGTGAGCTCCAGCAGCTCCGCGTCCACCTCGGCGAGCGGGCGCCACGGTTCGGGCAGCCGGGGCTCCAGGTCGGCGGTGAGCGCGATCAACTCGGCGGCCAGCGACGCGGCGCTGGCACCGCTGGTGGCGTTGGAGAGGGCGTACGCGGCCAGGCCGTCGGCCTCGCTGATCCACAGGCCCGCGGTGAAGCCGGGCATCGAGCCGGTGTGCCCGTACAGCAGCCGGCCCTCGTCGCGGCGCAGTTGCAGGCCGAGGCCGTAGCCGCTGGTCCACTCGGCGTCGTCCGGGGCGACGGCCGGGCGGCGCATCTCGGCGACGGTGTCGGCGGACAGCACCCTGTCGTCGCCGGCCGTCAGGAAGGCCGCCCAGCGGGCCAGGTCGGCGATGGTGGACCAGAGTTGGCCTGCCGGCGCCATCAGGCCGGTGTCGGTGAGCGGCTCGGGCAGCATGACGTCGGCCCAGGGGTGGACGGCGAAGCCCCCGGCGTGCGGGTGCTCGGGCAGCAGCGTGGTGCGGTCCATGCCGAGCGGGGCCAGCACCTCGCGGCGCAGCACCTCGCCCCAGGGCTCGCCGCGCAGCTTCGCGACCAGGGCGCCGAGCAGCGCGTAGCCGGGGTTGGAGTAGTGGTGCACCCGCCCGGCGGGGTGCTTCAGCGGCCGGTCGGCCTCCAGGACGTCGTCGAGGCCCGGGCGCAGCGAGCCCTCGGTCCGCTCCCACCACGGGCCGGGGGTCTCGGCGGTCAGGCCGGAGGAGTGCGCGAGCAGTTGGACGACGGTCGCGTCGTCGGCGGGGGTGCCGGGCAGGTGGCGGGAGAGCGGGTCGGCGAGGTCGAGCAGGCCCTCGTCGCGCAGCCGCATCACCAGCACGGCGACGAAGGTCTTGGTGAGCGAGCCGATCCGGTACTGGACGTCCGGGGTCGGCGCGTGCCCGTCGACCATGCTGCGGGCGCCGCTCCACACCGGCCGCCCGTCGCGCAGCACTCCGGCGACCATCGAGGGCGTGCGCCCCTCGGCCTGGGCGACGGCGAGCCGGTGCAGCAGGGCTCGGCGGGTGGCGGGCAGCAGCTCGGAGGGGAGGTCGGTCATGTGGGCTTCTGGACTCATCGACATGTGCACGGACAGTAGTCCAGCCCGGCCGCGACGCCGACCCAATAATCCCGCGCACGGGCCCCATAACCCCGCGCCCGGGCCCGGTGACCGGATCAGGCCGGGCCCGGCGAACCGGATCAGCCCGGCAGCGGCGGCAGTTCCGGCCGCTCCAGCCAGGCCTCGAAGAGCGGGCCGAGCGGCGCGGCGGTGTACCGGGCGGCGTGCGCGCGCAGGTCGGCGGTGGCGACCACGCCGTGCCGGTTGGCGCCCGTCCAGTCCCGCAGCATCGCGAAGAACGCGTCGTCGCCGAGCGCCCGCCGCAGCGCGTGCACCACCAGCCCGCCGCGTTGGTACAGCCGGTCGTCGAACATCAGCCTGCGGCCCGGGTCGCCGAGCGTCAGGTCCTGTGGCAGCCCGGCCAGCAGCCGGTGCGCGGCGGCGGCGTGCACGGCCGCGCCCGGGCCGCCGGCGTGCTCGGACCAGAGCCACTCCGCGTACTTGGCGAAGCCCTCGTTGAGCCAGATGTGCCGCCAGTCGGCGATGGTGACGCTGTTGCCGAACCACTGGTGGGCCAGCTCGTGGGCGATCAGCCGTTCGCGCTCCCAGCCGCCGCCGAGGTGGTTGGTGCCGAAGGTGGCGACGCCCTGCGCCTCCACCGGGACGTCCAGCTCCTCGTCCGCGACGACCACCGCGTACTCGCCGAACGGGTACGGGCCGAAGACCTCGCCGAAGTACGCCGCCATCTCCGGCTGCCGGGCGAAGTCCCGGGCGAAGGCGGCGGCCAGCCGCTCCGGCACGTAGCCGGTCTGCGGCACCGCCGGGCGCACCGCCAGCGGCACCGGCCGGTAGTGCCCGATCGACACCGTCACCAGGTACGTCGGGGTCGGCGCGCTCTGCTCGTACACCCAGGTGGTGCTGGACGCCCGGGTGGTGCGGGTCAGCAGCCGGCCGCTCGCCACCACCGTGAACGGGGACGGCGTGGTGACCGCCAGCTGGTAGGTCGCCTTGTCGGCGGGGCGGTCGTTGCACGGGAACCAGGACGGCGCGCCGACCGGCTGGCTCGCCACCAGCGCGCCCTCGGTCAGCTCCTCCCAGCCCAGGCCGCCCCACGGGCTGCGCACCGGGCGCGGGTTGCCCGCGTAGTGCACCTCGACGGTGAACGCCGCGCCCGGCGCGAGCGCCCTGGCGGGGCGGATCCGCAGCTTGCCGCCGCGGTGGGTGTAGCGGGCGGCCTTGCCGTCGACCAGCACCCGGCCGATCCGGAACTCGGCCAGGTCGAGCGCGAACTCCGCCAGCGCCGCGTCCGCGACCGCGCTCAGCCGGGCCGAGCCGGCCAGCCGGTTGGGCCCGGGCCGGTAGTCCAGCGCCAGCTCGTAGCGGTGCACCCGGTAGCGGTGGTCGCCGCTGTTCGGGAAGTACGGGTCCGGGGCGCCGGCGGCCGCCGGGACGTGCTTGGGCTTCACGGGGACGTGCGCTTCCTGCGGGCCGGGACGGGGGGACGGGGAGGTGGTCACGGCGTGCTCTGCCACGCCTCGATCGGGTTGCCCAGCCACCGCGTGTCGGCGGGGACGGACTCGGCGCGCATCACCAGCGAGGCCGGGCCCAGCGTGCTGCGCGCGCCCACCGTGCTGCCGGGCAGCACGATGCCGCCCGGGCCCAGGGTGGCGCCCTCGCGGAGGACCACAGTATCCATCCGCATGATCCGGTCGTGGAAGAGGTGCGTCTGCACCACGCAGCCCCGGTTGATGGTGACCCCGTCGCCGAGGGTGACCAGGTCCGCCTCCGGCAGCCAGTAGCTCTCGCACCAGACCCCGTGCCCGACGTGCGCGCCGATCGAGCGCAGCCACAGGTTCAGCACCGGGGTGCCCGGCACCGCGCCGACCAGCCACGGCACCGCCAGCATCTCCACGAAGGTGTCCGCCAGCTCGTTGCGCCACACGAAGCCGCTCCACAGCGGGTGCTCCACCGCCCGGAACCGCCCGACCAGCAGCCACTTGGCGGCGGCCGAGACCAGGCAGGCCAGCGCGCCGGCCGCCAGCAGCACCAGGCCCGACAGCAGCGCGGCGGTCAGCGGCGAGCCGGCCGCCAGCCACGACAGCGCCGCCGCGGTCAGCAGGCCCAGCGCCGCCGAGGCCAGCACCGGCACCAGCCGGGCCACCTCGACCAGCCCGCGCGCCCACAGCAGCCGGGCCGGCGGCTCGTAGGTCAGGCTCTGGTCGGCCAGGTCCGCCGAACGCGGCAGCCGCATCGGCGGCATGCCCAGGTACGAGCCGCCCTTCTTCGCCTTCGCGGGCGTCGCCGACAGCACGCCCACCAGGCCGCGCTTGGGCACCGAGCGGCCCGGCGCGGTCATCCCCGAGTTCCCGAGGAACGCCCGCTCGCCGACCTTCGCCTCGCCCAGCCGCACCCAGCCGCCGCCGAGTTCGTACGGGGCGATCAGGGTGTCGTCGGCCAGGAACGCGCCGTCGCCGACCGTGGTCAGGCTGGGCAGCGCCAGCACCGTGGACACCTCCGCGCCCCGGCCGACCCGCATCCCGAGGGTGCGCAGCCACAGCGGCGTGACCAGCCCGGCGTAGAGCGGGAACAGCACCTCGCGGGCCCGGTCCATCAGCTGGGTGACGGTCCACGCCTGCCAGCCCACCCGGCCGTGCAGCGGGTGCGTCCCGGGCACCAGGCCGGTGCTCAGCAGCCGGACCAGCACCACCAGCTGCGCCGCGTACACCGCGCCGAACGCCAGCGTGGCGGGCAGCAGGCCGAGCAGCGCGCCGCCGAGCGCCGGGCCGAGCGCCGCGCCGTGGTCGACGAACCGGGACAGCACGGCCAGCGCGGCGAGCG
>NZ_LFVW01000639.1:0-6587 GCF_001182915.1 Kitasatospora sp. MY 5-36 | reverse complement strand
CGGCGTGCCCGGGTCGGTCGGCGTGCCCGGCCCGGCCGGCGGCGTCACCGTGCCGCCCGTGGCCGGCGGGGCCGGCACCTGGTTGGCCGGGCTCGGCGCGATCGGCGTCACGGAGTCCCAGTTCGCCGGGAGGTCGGGCACCTTCCAGGCGCCGCCGGCCTCGTCCGCCGCACCGGTCGGGTCCGGACGGACGGCGCCGAGGATCGGCATCGAGCCGATCGGCGAGATCTTGATGAACGCCCCGGGCCGCGGCGCCTGCACGATCAGCCCGCCACCGATGTACATCCCGATGTGCGAGGCGTCCTGGAAGTACACCACCAGGTCGCCGGGCCGCAGCTGGTTGAGCGCCACGTGCGGCAGCTGCGCCCACTGCTCCTGGCTGGTGCGCGGGATCGGCCGGCCGGCGTGCAGCCAGGCCTGCGAGGTGAGGCCCGAGCAGTCGTAGGCGTCCGGGCCGGTGCCGCCCCACAGGTACGGCTTGCCCACCTGCGCCAGCGCGAAGGCGATCGCCCCGCGACCCTGCTGGGAGGGCGTGCGCTCGCCCTTGCCGAGCGCCCCGGAGGCGAGGAACGCGAGCTGCGCCTCGTCCGCCTTGGCCTTCTCCAGCTGCTCCAGCTCGGCCCGCTGGGCGCCGGTCAGGGTGGCGACCGTCTGCTCGACGGCGGCCAGGTCGGAGGCGGCCTTGGCCTTGGCCGCGTCCTGCTGGGCGACCAGCGCCTGGGAGGTCTTCAGCGCCTCCTCGGTCTGCTTCTTCAGCCCGTCCAGCGCGTCCCGGTCGCTCTTCAGCTTGTCCAGGAACTCCGACTGCGAGCGGCTGGCCGAGGCGAGCAGCTCGGCGATGACGACCGCCTCGTACGGGTCCTTGGAGAGCAGCAGCTCGGCGTAGGCCGAGGCGGACCCGTTGCGGTACTGCGCGGCGGCGAGCTGGGAGGCGATGTCGGTGCCGGCGTCGACCTGCTTCTGCTGGCGGTCCTGCCGGCCCTGGAGGTCGGTGAGCGAGGTCTGCTGCTCCGCCGCCTTGGCGACGGCGCCGTTGTACTGCTCGGTGGCGGCCTCGGCGCTCTGGTACAGCGCGTGCAGCCGGTCGAGCAGCGGGCCGAGGGTGGCCTTGGCGTCGGCGAGCGGGTCCGCGCCGGCGACGACCTGCCCGGCCCCCGGGTCGGGTGCGGCCCAGGCGGCCGCCGCGCCGACCGGCAGCGCGAGCGCCGCGGCCGCGAGGACGGCTCCGCAGCGCAGTGCCGCCCGTACCCAGGGCCGTACGCGTGCCGTCTCCGCTCTCTGTCCCGCCCCGCCCATGGCTGGTCCTCCCCGCCGCGCACTGCCCCTGTCCCGGCTTCCCGGATCCCGCAGATCCTCCCACGGGTTACTCACCGGAAACAGGGCGCATGCGGACTGGGAGGTTAATTCTCGATTGACCTGTGAGACAGCTCTCAGCAAACCGGGTCGAACCGGCGCGTTCTTCGCTAATGTCCAGTTCAGCGCGCCGTATGTCACCCCGACGAAACCCAGTGGTCACTGCGAGTCAACCATTGGAACCACGATTCCCGACCCAGTTCACCTTCCGTTTACCAAGCAGACCTACGGTCGCGACGTCACCAACGTCCGTGCGACAACTACGACGATTGTTTGGGTATGGAACACATCTCGTTCCTGGTAGCCGTTGTGATCATCACGGCGCTCGCCTTCGACTTCACCAACGGGTTCCACGACACCGCCAACGCGGCCGCCACCGCGATCGCGACCGGGGCCCTTCGTCCGAAGGTCGCGGTCACCATCGCGGCCCTGCTCAACTTCGCGGGCGCGTTCCTGTCCGTGAAGGTCGCCACCACCATCTCCGGCGGCATCGTCAACGAGAAGGCCGGCGTCCATCCCGAGATCATCTTCGCCGCCCTGGCCGGCGCGATCCTCTGGAACCTGCTGACCTGGCTGCGCGGCCTGCCGTCCAGCTCCTCGCACGCCCTGTACGGCGGCCTGATCGGCGCCACGATCGTCGGCGTCGGCACGAGCGGCGTCAACTTCGACACCGTGGTCACCAAGATCCTCATCCCGGCCGTCGCGTCCCCCTTCGTCGCCGGACTGGCCTCCTGGGGCGCCACCAAGCTGGCCTACGCGATCACCCGCAAGGGCAACACCGCGACCACCGAGAAGGGCTTCAAGACCGGCCAGGTCTTCTCCTCCTCGCTGATCTCGCTCGCGCACGGCACCAACGACGCCCAGAAGACGATGGGCATCATCACCCTGACCCTGGTCTCGGTCGGCGCCCTGCCGCACGGCGCGCTGCCCCCCACCTGGGTGATCGTCTCCGCCGGCGCGGCGATCGCGCTCGGCACCTACATGGGCGGCTGGCGGATCATCCGCTCGATGGGCAAGGGCCTGGCGGACATCCGCCCGCCGCAGGGCTTCGCCTCCGAGTCGGCCGCCGCGACCGTCATCCTGACCTCCTCGCACATGGGCTTCGGCCTCTCCACCACCCAGGTCTGCTCCGGCGGCATCATGGGCGCCGGCCTCGGCGGCCCGAAGGGCGAGCTGCGCTGGAGCCTGGTCCGCCGCATGGTCTACACCTGGGGCCTGACCCTGCCGGCCGCCGCGGTGGTCTCCGGCGGCGCCGCCCTGCTGGCCGAGCAGGGCAGCTGGGGCGTCGCCCTGGTCGGTGCCGTGCTGGTGGCCGGCGCGGCCGCGATGTGGGTGATCTCCCGCCGCCAGCCGGTCGGCGCGGACAACGTCAACGACGTCGACGTCACCCCGGTCGAGGTCGCACCGGCCGGTACCGCGAACACCCCCACCCCCGCCTCGACCACCGTCGCGGCCTGAGCGCCACCGGCTGAGGAGCACTCACCATGCACATCAAGTGGAACGCCCTGGCCCAGACCGCCGGTCTCAGCTTCGGCATCACCGTCGCCGTGGTCGCCGTCTTCGCGCTCGGCATCCTGGCGCTGTCCCGCCGCGAGGCCGCGGTGAGCGCCGCCGGTACGGGCGAGGGCACCGCCGGGGCCGCGGGCGGCGGCCGGCTGGCCCTGGCCGGCGCGTACGTCTGCTTCGCCCTGTGCGGCGGGGTCGTCCTCTACGGGCTGTCCCTGATCGCCGGCCACTAGCCACACGCGCCACGCACGACGGAACGGGCCGGGGAGTGTCTCCACACTCCCCGGCCCGTTCGCGCATCCCTGCCCGCGGTCAGTCCCGCCGGCCGGTCAGCCCTCCTGGGTGGTCCTCAGCACGGTCTCCCGGATGAAGAGGACGGTGACGAAGGCCAGCGCCGCGAACGGGGCGGCCCACAGGAAGACGGTGCCGACGCCGTGGCCGAACGCGTCCGTCACCAGCGGCACGATCGGGGCCGGCAGCTTGGCCAGGTCCGGGATGCCGCCGCCGGTCGCCGCGGGCGAGGCCGGGACGTGCGCCGCGGCCAGGTTCTCGGCCAGGTAGTGGCCGACCTTGTTGGTCATCAGCGCGCCGAGCGCGGAGACGCCCATCGCGCCGCCCATGGTGCGGAAGAAGGTGACCACCGAGCTGGCCGCGCCGAGCTCGTGCCGGGGCACCGTGTTCTGCACCGCGAGCACCAGGTTCTGGCTGGTCAGGCCGAGGCCGACGCCGGTGATCGCCATGTAGAGGGAGAGCAGCGCGTAGTTCGTGTCGGCCCGGGCGGTGCCCAGCAGGCCGAAGCCGATGGCGAGCAGCGCGGTGCCGGAGACCAGGTAGGCCTTCCACTTGCCGTACTTGGTGATCAGCCGGCCGGCCACCGCGGAGGAGACCGCCAGGCCGAGGATCATCGGCAGGGTCATCAGGCCGGCCATGGTCGGGGACTTGGCGCGGGCCAGCTGGAAGTACTGGCTGAGGAAGGTGGTCGCGCCGTACATCCCGACGCCGACCAGCACGCTGGCGATGGCGGCCAGGGTGACGGTGCGGTACTTGAAGAGGCTCGGCGGGATGATCGGCTCGGCGGCGCGGCGCTCGATCACGACGGCCAGGACGCCCAGCACCAGGCCGCCGCCGACCATGGCCGCGGTCTGCCAGGACAGCCAGGCGTAGTTCTTGCCGGCCAGGGTGATCCAGATCATCAGCAGGCTGACCGAGGCGGTGATGACCAGCGCGCCCAGGTAGTCGATCTTCGCCTTGCGCTTGACCAGCGGCAGCTTGAGGGTGCGCTGCACCACCAGGATCGCGACCAGCGCGAACGGGATGCCGACGTAGAAGCACCAGCGCCAGCCCAGCCAGGAGGTGTCCACGATGACGCCGCCGATCAGCGGCCCGCCGATGGTGGCGAGCGCGAAGACCGCGCCGAAGTAGCCGCTGTACCGGCCGCGCTCGCGCGGCGGGACCATCGCGGCCAGGCAGATCTGGCCGAGCGCCACGACACCGCCGGCGCCGACGCCCTGGAGCGCGCGGCAGGCGATCAGCTCGCCGGTGTTCTGCGAGAGGCCGGCCAGCGCCGAGGTGCCGATGTAGATCAGCAGGGCGATCTGGAGCAGCAGCTTCTTGCTGACGAGGTCGGAGAGCTTGCCCCAGATCGGGGTGGAGGCGGTGAGGGTGAGCAGGGCCGCGGTGATCACCCAGGTGTACGCGGACTGGCCGCCGTGCAGGTCGGCCAGGATGTGCGGCAGGGCGTTGGAGACGACGGTCGAGGAGAGCACGGCCACGAACAGGCCGAGCAGCAGGCCGGAGAGCGCCTCCATCACCTGCCGGTGCGTCATCTGGGGACTGTCGGCCGCGGCGGCGGTTCCGCTCGCGGCCTCGGTGGTCACGGTCATCTGGGTCCTTCGGCGGGCGGGCGGGATGCGCGGATCATGAAATTTCGTTGCCGTAAGCAACCATAAAACGAGATGGTTGAATAAGGCAACTTTCTTCAAGGGCAAGTAAAACCCGCAGCTACGGGCCCTGTCGCACCGCCGGGGACCGCCCGGTCAGTCGGCCGCCGACTCCCCCAGCACGTCGTTGAAGCGGTGCAGCAGCTCCGCGAAACGGGTCACGTCCTCCGGCGACCAGCCGCCCATCACCTCGCGCACCCGCCGCATCCGGACGCCCTGCGCGGCCAGGTAGCGCCGCCGCCCGTCCTCGGTGAGCGAGACCAGCGCGGCCCGGCGGTCCAGCGGGTCCGTCTCCCGGGCCACCAGGCCCAGCTCCTCCAGCGTCCGGACCTGCCGGCTCACCGTCGCCTTGCCGACCGAGAAGTGCGCGCCGACGTCGGTCACCCGCACCGGCCCGGCCTGCTCGATGTAGCCGAGCAGGCTGTACGCCATCCCCTCCAGCCCGGGGTGCACCCGCCGTGAGAGTTCCGCCACTCTGGCCCGGCCCCGTCGGAACATCAGCGCGACCTCGCGCTCCACCGCCACCAGGGATTCCTCGTCACTCACCGCGCCAGTATCGCGCAGCGACGCCGGCGGCGGCCCGGCGCGGCCGGTGCGACAAGCCAACTACTTCATGGTATGAAGTATCGGTTCTGGAAGTACCGTTTTTCCCCATTACACGAGGAGATGTGGATGGCAGCCCCGGGGCAGGGTTTCATCGCCGAACTGAAGAGCGCGGTCACCCCGCGCGCGGCACTGCTCGTGATCGGCGTGCTGCTGCTCCAGCTCGGCTTCATCACCTCCTACATCGGGGCACTGCACAAGCCCGCCCCGCAGAACCTCTCCATCGCGGTGGTCGCCCCGCCGCAGGTCGCCCCCAAGCTGGTCGGCGCGCTGGAGTCGGTGCCGAACGACGCCGTCCGCGCCAGCACCGCGCCGGACGCCGAGACGGCGACCCAGCTGATCAAGGACCAGAAGCTCTACGCCGCACTGGTCGTGGACCCGACCTCCACCCAGGACACCCTGCTGGTCGGCAGCGCCCGCGGCACCTCCGCCGCCAAGGCCGCCGAGTCCATCACCACCGCGATCGACCAGACCCAGGGCCGTACGGTCAAGGTCCACGACGTGGTGCCGCTCGCCAAGGGCGACACCAACGGCCTCTCCGCCTTCTACCTGGTGATCGGCTGGTGCGTCGGCGGCTACCTGGTCGCCTCGATCCTGGGCATCAGCGCGGGCTCCAAGCCGGCCAACACCCACCGCCTGCTGATCCGCCTCGGCGTCCTCGCGGTGTACTCGGTCGGCGCCGGCGTCCTCGGCACGGTGATCGCCGGGCCGGTGCTGGACGCCCTGCCGGGCTCGGTCCTCGGACTGAGCGCCATCGGCGCCCTGGTGGTGTTCACGGTCGGCGCGTTCACCATGGCGCTGCAGTGCCTGTTCGACATCCTCGGGATCGGCGTCGCGGTGCTGATCTTCGTGGTGCTCGGCAACCCGAGCGCGGGCGGGGTCTACCCGGCGCCGATGACGCCGCCGTTCTGGCGGGCGATCGGCTCCTGGATCCCCAACGGCGCCGGTACCACCGCCACCAAGTCGGTCGCCTACTTCGGCTCCACCAACCTGGGGCTGCCGATCCTGGTCATGGTGGTCTGGGCGCTGATCGGCATCGGCGTCGCCCTGCTGGCCGTGCTGCGCGGCCCGCGCTCCGGCGGCCGCGAACTGGCCGCCGCCGAGGGCTGAGCCCCGCACTCCTCCCGCTCGTCACCGAGCCCCCGGCCGCCACGGCCGGGGGCTCGGGCGCGTTCGCCGCCGGGG
>NZ_LFVW01000638.1:0-6590 GCF_001182915.1 Kitasatospora sp. MY 5-36 | reverse complement strand
GGCCCGCCAGGGCCGTACGGTCCGGCTGACCAGGCCGAGCAGCAGGGCCGTCAGGGCCAGCAGACCCAGCAGCCGCAGGCCCAGCAGCAGGGCGGCTACGAGGACGACGAGTTCGGCGAGGGCCGCCGCGGCCGGCGCGGGCGCTACCGCGACCGCCGCGGCCGTCGTGGCCGTGACGGCTTCGAGGCCGCCGGCGTGGCCGAGCCGCAGGTCGGCGAGGACGACGTCCTGATCCCGGTCGCGGGCATCCTCGACATCCTCGACAACTACGCGTTCGTGCGCACCTCCGGCTACCTGCCGGGCCAGAACGACGTCTACGTCTCGCTCGCCCAGGTCCGCAAGAACGGCCTGCGCAAGGGTGACGCCATCACCGGTGCGGTGCGCCAGCCGCGCGAGGGCGAGCGCCGCGAGAAGTTCAACGCCATGGTGCGCCTGGACTCCGTCAACGGCATGGACCCGGAGAGCGGCCGCGGCCGCCCCGAGTTCAACAAGCTCACCCCGCTCTACCCGCAGGAGCGGCTGCGCCTGGAGACCGACCCGGGCGTGCTGACCACCCGGATCATCGACCTGGTGTCGCCGATCGGCAAGGGCCAGCGCGGTCTGATCGTCGCGCCGCCGAAGACCGGCAAGACCATGGTGCTCCAGGCGGTCGCCAACGCGATCACCCACAACAACCCCGAGTGCCACCTGATGGTCGTCCTGGTCGACGAGCGTCCGGAAGAGGTCACCGACATGCAGCGGTCGGTGAAGGGCGAGGTCATCTCCTCGACCTTCGACCGCCCGGCCGAGGACCACACCACCGTCGCCGAGCTGGCCATCGAGCGCGCCAAGCGCCTGGTGGAGCTGGGCCACGACGTGGTCATCCTGCTGGACTCGATCACCCGCCTCGGCCGCGCCTACAACCTGGCGGCGCCGGCCTCCGGCCGCATCCTGTCCGGTGGTGTCGACTCGACCGCGCTGTACCCGCCGAAGAAGTTCTTCGGCGCCGCGCGCAACATCGAGAACGGCGGCTCGCTGACCATCCTGGCCACCGCGCTGGTCGAGACCGGCTCGCGCATGGACGAGGTGATCTTCGAGGAGTTCAAGGGCACCGGCAACATGGAGCTCAAGCTCGACCGGAAGCTCTCGGACAAGCGCATCTTCCCGGCCGTCGACGTGGACGCCTCCAGCACCCGCAAGGAGGAGATCCTGCTCGGCAGCGAGGAGTTGGCCATCGTCTGGAAGCTCCGCCGGGTGCTGCACGCGCTCGACTCGCAGCAGGCGATCGAGCTGCTCCTGGACAAGATGAAGCAGACCAAGAGCAACGCCGAGTTCCTGATGCAGATCGCCAAGACCACCCCCGGCTCCGGCGACTGACCGTAGCCGGACGGCTGTCGAAGCACGGAACCCCGGATCGCGCGAGCGGTCCGGGGTTCCGTGCGTCCTGGCCGCTTTGTTCCAGAGTCGGGACACCTTGGGGGCGTTTGGATCATGTTGTCCGATTTACTCTGGACCGTATGGCCGAGCACAAGAGGGTCCTGAGTCGCCGCCGCAGAATCCTGCGGACGGCCGCCTGCGCGTTCGCCGCGCTCGTCGTCCTCGGCGCCGGCGCGGGCCTCTTCGCCTACTTCAGGCTCAACGGGAACATCACGAGCGTCGACATCGACGCCCGGCTCGGCGACGCCCGGCCGCCGGCCGCCACCGACGGCTCCTTCAACATCCTGGTGCTCGGCTCCGATTCGCGGGCCGGCGACAACGGCTCGGTCGCCGGCGGGGACACCGGCGGCACCGCCCGCTCGGACACCGCGATGGTGGTGCACGTCAACCAGGCCCACTCCGGCGCCCAGATCGTCTCGATCCCGCGCGACACCCTGGTCGCCCGCCCCGACTGCGTCGACGCGAACGGCAAGCCGGTGCCCGGCGCCAAGCGCGCGATGTACAACAGCGCCTTCGAGAGCGGCGGCGCGGCCTGCGCGGTCAAGACCACCGAGCAGCTCACCGGGCTGCGGATGGACCACTACCTGCAGGTCGACTTCGCCGGCTTCGCCCGGGTCGTGGACGCGATAGGCGGGGCCACCGTGACCACCACGGTGGCCATCCACGACAAGGACAGCGGGCTCGACCTGCCGCCCGGCGAGCACCACCTGGACGGGCAGCAGGCGCTGGCCTTCGTGCGCACCCGGCACGGCGTCGGCGACGGCAGCGACCTCGGCCGGATCGAGCTCCAGAAGCAGATGGTGAAGTCGCTGCTGCAGCAGGTCGGGGGGAGCGGGATGCTCACCAACCCGGTCAAGCTGTGGTCGGTCGGCGACACGGTGACCAGGAGCATCACCACCGACTCCGCGCTCGGCTCGGTGAACTCGCTGGTGGGGCTGGCCCAGGAGCTCAAGGGGATAGGCCCGGACCAGCTGAGCATGGTCACCCTGCCGGTGGAGACGGCCCCCAGCGACCCGAACCGGGTGGTCCCGCTGCAGCCGCAGGCGGGGCAGGTCTGGGCGGCGCTCAAGGCCGACCAGCCGTTCCCCTCCGCGATCGTCTCCGAACAGCCGGAGAACCCCGCCCAGGCAACCCCCACGGCCCCCGCGCCGGCCGCGGGGAAGCCGTCCGCGAAGGCCACCGCCACGCGCTGAGGGGGGTCCGGAATATCCCGGAACGCGACCCGGTTTGGGAAGATGCGGCCGGTCCTGGCAGACTGGTCCGTCGGTCCCGGTTCACGTGCGGCGCCCCAGCCGCCGACCCGGTACCCTCCCGAAACCTAGGAGAACCCCTTGAAGCCCAACGTTCACCCCGAGTACGTGGTCACGCGCGTGACCTGCACCTGCGGCGCCGAGTTCACCACCCGCTCGACCGAGACCAGTGGCGAGATCCGCGCCGAGGTCTGCTCGCAGTGCCACCCGTTCTACACCGGCAAGCAGAAGATCCTCGACACCGGTGGCCGCGTGGCCCGCTTCGAGGCCCGCTTCGGCAAGCAGCACAGCGCGAAGGCCTAGCGCTCCCTCGGCGCCGGTTCCCGGTGCCCCCGTACTCGTTGTCGGGGGCGCTGGGGGCCGGCGCCGTTCGCGTCCCCCCGCGAATTCCCCACCCCCCACACGTTTCCGAGTCACCGGGAAGAAGGCCACCCCATGTTCGAGGCAGTCGAAGAGCTCCTCGTCGAGCACGCCGACCTCGAGACGAGGCTGGCCGACCCGTCCGTCCACGCCGACCAGGCCAACGCCCGCAAGCTGGCCAAGCGGTACGCCGAGCTGACCCCGATCACCCGGGTCTACCGGCAGTGGCGGCAGGCCGGCGAGGACATCGAGGCCGCGCGCGAACTCGCCGCGGAGGACCCGGAGTTCATCGCCGAGGCGAAGGCCTCCGAGGCCCGCAGGGACGAGCTCACCGAGGAGCTGCGGCTGCTGCTGGTGCCGCGCGACCCGAGTGACGACAAGGACGTCATCCTGGAGATCAAGGCGGGCGAGGGCGGCGAGGAGTCCGCGCTGTTCGCCGGCGACCTGCTCCGGATGTACCTGCGCTACGCGGAGCGGATCGGCTGGAAGACCGAGATCATCGACTCCAACGAGTCCGACCTCGGCGGCTACAAGGACGTCTCGGTGGCCGTGAAGACCAAGGGCAACGCCGAGCCCGGCCAGGGCGTCTGGGCCCGGCTGAAGTACGAGGGCGGCGTGCACCGCGTGCAGCGCGTCCCCGCCACCGAGTCCCAGGGCCGCATCCACACCTCCGCGGCGGGCGTGCTGGTCACCCCCGAGGCGGAGGAGGTCGAGGTCGAGATCGTCGCCAACGACCTGCGGATCGACGTCTACCGCTCCTCCGGCCCCGGCGGCCAGTCGGTCAACACCACCGACTCCGCGGTCCGGATCACCCACCTGCCGAC
Organism: Kitasatospora sp. MY 5-36; assembly: GCF_001182915.1. NCBI lineage: Bacteria > Bacillati > Actinomycetota > Actinomycetes > Kitasatosporales > Streptomycetaceae > Kitasatospora > Kitasatospora sp. MY 5-36. The sequence goes on along the minus strand of NZ_LFVW01000638.1, from coordinate 2,740 downwards.
CGGTATCGTGGCGTCCTGCCAGAACGAGAAGAGCCAGCTCCAGAACAAGGAGCAGGCGATGCGCATCCTGCGTTCGCGGCTGCTGGCCGCCGCGCAGGAGGAGGCCGAGCGGGAGGCCTCGGACGCGCGCCGCAGCCAGGTCCGTACGGTCGACCGCTCCGAGCGGATCCGCACGTACAACTACCCCGAGAACCGCATCTCGGACCACCGCACCGGATTCAAGGCGTACAACCTGGACCAGGTCCTGGACGGCGAACTGAACGCGGTGATCCAGTCCTGCGTCGACAAGGACGCGGAGGCCAAGCTCGCCGCCGCGGCCCAAGAGAACTGAGACCGGCGCGCCCCAGCCCGCGCTTCGCCCGAAGCCGGAGCGCAGAAACAAGAGGTCGTACGGATGAACCTGCTGCTCGCCGAGGTGGCCCAGGCCACCCAGCGGTTGGCCGCGGCCGGCGTGCCGTCGCCGCGCTTCGACGCGGAGGAGCTCGCCGCCTACGTCCACCGCGTCAAGCGCAGCCAGCTGCACACGGTGAAGGACGCCGACTTCGACGCCCGCTACTGGGAGGCGGTCTCCCGCCGCGAGGCGCGCGAGCCGCTCCAGCACATCACCGGGCGGGCGTTCTTCCGCTACCTCGAACTGGAGGTCGGCCCCGGGGTGTTCGTGCCCCGGCCGGAGACCGAGACGGTCGTCGAGTGGGCGATAGACGCGGTGCGCGACATGGACGTGGCCGAGCCGCTGGTGGTGGACCTGTGCTCCGGCTCCGGCGCGATCGCCCTCGCCCTGGCCCAGGAACTGCCGCGCTCCACCGTGCACGCCTTCGAACTGGACGAGGGGGCGCTGGAGTACACCCGGCGCAACATCGAGGCCAGCCCGGACCGCGCCCGGGTCACCCTGCACGCCGGTGACGCCACCAAGGCCTTCGAGGACGACCGCTCCTGGGACGGCCGCTTCGACCTGGTCATCTCCAACCCGCCGTACATCCCGCTCACCGAGTGGGAGTACGTCGCGCCGGAGGCCCGCGACCACGACCCGCAGATGTCCCTGTTCTCCGGCGAGGACGGCCTGGACACCATCCGCGGCATCGAGCGGGTCGCGGCCCGACTGCTGCGCCCGGGCGGCGCGGTGGTGATCGAGCACGCCGACCAGCAGGGCGGCCAGGTGCCGTGGATCTTCAACGAGGAACACGGCTGGACGGACACCGCCGACCACCGCGACCTGAACAACCGGCCCCGCTTCACGACCGCCCGGAGGGTCGGGTCGTGAACAGTCGGGCACAGGACGACGGCCCGGAGGGTCGGGTCGTGACCACCGAGCACCGTACGACGGCGCGCAAGGCTGCGCTGTAACGCCATGAGCCACTCCGGAAGGGGACCGCACCGATGAGCCGCCGTTACGACTGTGCCGATGCCGGGGACCGCGCCACCGGTCTGCGCGAGGCCGCCTCGGCCATCCGCCGCGGCGAACTCGTCGTGCTGCCCACCGACACCCTGTACGGGGTCGGTGCGGACGCCTTCTCCCCGGAGGCGGTCGGCGAGCTGATGGCCGCCCGCGGCCGCGGCCGCAACACGCCCTCGCCGGTGCTGGTCGGCTCGCCGACCACCCTGCACGGCCTGGTCACCGACTTCTCCGAGCAGGCCTGGGAGCTGGTCGACGCCTTCTGGCCGGGCGGGCTCACCCTGGTCGCCCGGCACCAGCCCTCACTGCGCTGGGACCTCGGCGACACCCGCGGCACCGTCGCGGTCCGGATGCCGCTGCACCCGGTCGCCATCGAGCTGCTGAACAGCACCGGCCCGCTGGCCGTCTCCAGTGCCAACCGGATCGGCGGGGTCTCCCCGCTGACCTGTGACGAGGCACAGGCCCAGCTCGGCGACGCGGTCTCGGTCTACCTGGACGGCGGGGCGGCCGAGGACTCCGCCACCTCGTCGATCGTGGACGTCACCGGCAAGGTCCCGGTCCTGCTGCGGGCCGGTGCGATCAGCGTCGAGCAGCTGAGGGAGGTCGTCCCCGACCTGGAGGCCGGCAGTTGACGCCCACCGCCTCGCTGCACGCCGGGCCGGGCATAGCGCCGTACCTGAGCGTGGGCCCCAGGCCGCTGGACCACTTCCGGATCCTGTTCGTCTGCACGGGGAACATCTGCCGCTCGCCGATCGCCGAGCGGCTGACCCGGCGTGAGCTGGACACCCGACTGAGCCCCCGGGTGGCCGGCCGGATCCTGGTGGAGAGCGCCGGTACCTGGGGCCACGAGGGCGCGCCGATGGAGGACCACGCCGCGACGGTGCTCGACGAGTACGGCGCCGACAGCGGCGGCTTCACCGGCCGCGAGCTGCTGGACGAGCACGTGGTCGAGGCCGACCTGGTGCTCACGGCGACGCTGGACCACCGCGCCCAGGTGATCTCGATGGGCCACGAGGCGGGGCTGCGCACCTTCACGCTGAAGGAGTTCACCCGCCTGGTGCGGACGATAGACCCGGGCACCCTGCCGGACCCGAGGCGCGGCGCCGACGTCACCGAGCGGGCCCGCGCGCTGGTCCGGGCCGCCGCCGCGCTGCGCGGCTGGCTGCTGGCCGCCACGCCGGAGTCGGACGAGGTGGACGACCCGTACGGGGCGCCGATCGGCATGTTCCGCAACTGCGGCGAGGAGATATTCCACGCGGTCGACCCGGTGGTCACCGCGCTGACCGGCGTCCCCGCGCCGCGCTGACGGGCCGGGCCCGGGCAGGGCGCCGCACGGGGCCGTTCGGC
>NZ_LFVW01000637.1:0-6592 GCF_001182915.1 Kitasatospora sp. MY 5-36 | reverse complement strand
CGCCCCCGCCGCCCCCGCCGCCCCCGCCGCGTCCGACGCCCCGGTCCGGCCCGCCGTCTCCCCCGGGCGGCGGCGGTTCCTCCAGGGCGCCTGGGCGGTCAGCCTCGCGGCCGCGCTGGTGCTCGGCTTCGTCGGGTACCTGTTCACGCTGTCGCACGTCCAGCAGCGGCACTACCAGTCCACCGGGTACAAGACCTTCCGCGACCAGCTGGCCCGGGCGGTCGCCCCGACCGGCGCGGCCGCCGACGGTGCCCCGGTGGCGCTGCTGGACATCCCGGCGATCGGTCTGCACCAGGCCGTGGTGGTCGAGGGCACCACCGGCCGGGACCTGATGCGCGGCCCCGGCCACCGCCGGGACACCGCGCTGCCCGGCCAGCGCGGGGTCACCGTGCTCTTCGGCCGCGGCGCCACCTTCGGCGCGCCGTTCGCCGACCTGTCCAAGCTGCGGGTCGGCGACAAGATCGAGACCACCACCGGCCAGGGCAAGTTCAGCTACACCGTCAACGTGTACGGCGACGGCGACCACCCGATCGTCGACCCGGCGGCCGGCAACCGGATGGTGCTGGTCACCGGCGACTCCGACTGGATCCCCGGCTCCACCGTGCTGATCGGCGCCCGGCTGGACGGCGACCCGGAGCAGAACCCCGGCCGTCGGCCCGCCACCGTCCCGTACGACAAGGCGCTGGCCGCGGACAAGGGCGCGCTGGCCACCCTCCAGCTCTGGTCGCTCGGCCTGCTCGGCGCGGTGGCCGGCGCCCTGGTGCTGGCCCGGTACTGGCGGCGCTCGGCCGCCTACCTGAGCCTCGCGCCGGTGGTCGGCGCGCTGCTCTGGGCGGTCTACGAGAACGCCGCCGCCCTGCTGCCCAACCTCTACTGACGCGCGCCCGGAGGACCGTTCCGATGACCGACGCACCACTGACCGACACCCCGCAGGCCGAGTTCCCACCGACCGACCCGGTCGCCGACACCATCACCCTCCCCCCGGTCGCCCCCGACCCGTACGCGGACCAGCCGTACGGGCAGGACGCGGACGGCCACCCCGACGGCGGGCCGCTCGCCGGGCTGGAGACCCGGGAGGTCTCCGCCTGGTTCGGCAGCCGCAAGGTGCTGGAGCGGGTCTCGCTGGCGATGCCGGCCGGCGAGGTCACCGCGCTGATCGGCCCGTCCGGCTGCGGCAAGTCCACCTACCTGCGGATCCTCAACCGGATGCACGAGATGGTGCGCGGCGCCGCCCTCGCCGGCGAGGTGCTGCTGGACGGCGACGACGTCTACCGGCCCGGCCGCCGGCCCGCCGAGGTGCGGCGCCGGATCGGCATGGTGTTCCAGCGGCCCAACCCGTTCCCGGCGATGTCCATCCAGGACAACGTCTCCAGCGGGCTCAAGCTGGCCGGGATCAAGGTCTCCAAGGAGGAACGCCAGCACCTGGTGGAGACCAGCCTGCGCCGGGCCGGGCTCTGGGACGAGGTGTCCACCCGGCTGCACACCCCGGGCGGGGCGCTCTCCGGCGGCCAGCAGCAACGCCTGTGCATCGCACGCTCGTTGGCCGTCTCGCCGGACATCCTGCTGATGGACGAGCCGTGCTCCGCGCTCGACCCGACCTCCACCCGCCGGGTCGAGGAGACCATCGCCGAACTGCGCGGGCGGCTCACCATCGTGATCGTCACCCACAACATGCAGCAGGCCCAGCGCGTCTCGCAGACCTGCGCGTTCTTCCTGGCCACCCACGACACCCCGGGGCGGATCGTCGAGGCCGGGCCGACCGGGCAGATCTTCGGCAGCCCGCGCGACCAGCGGACCTCGGACTACGTCAACGGCCGCTTCGGCTGAGCACCGACCGGCTGGAGGAGCCCCGGGTTCAGCCGAGCCCGAGCAGCTCCTCCAGCACCGCCGCGACGCCGTCCTGCTCGTTGCTCACGGTGTGCAGCGGCACCGCCGCCAGCACCTGCGGGTGCGCGTTGGCGACGGCGTACGCGGTGCCGGCCCAGGCCAGCATCTCCAGGTCGTTCGGCATGTCGCCGAAGGCCACCACCTCGCTCCGGTCGATCCCGTGCCCGGCGCACCAGCGGGCCAGCGTGCTGGCCTTGGTGACGCCGGGCGCGCTGATCTCCAGCAGCGGGATCGACGCGGAGCGGGTGATCTCGGCCAGGTGCCCGGCCGCCGCCCTGGCCTCGGCGAGGAACTTGTCCGGGTCGAGGTCCGGGTGCTTGGCCAGCAGCTTGAACAGGCCGCGGCCCGACCCGCCGGCCCCCAGCAGCTCCTCCGCCGGGCCGACCTCGTGCTCCATCTCGTCGCCCCACATCGGCACCGCGTAGCCGGCCTCGCGGGCCCAGCCGCCCGGGTACTCGAAGGCGAACGCGGTGCCGGGCAGCGCGGCCCGCAGCGTCTCGACCACCGCCAGGGTGGTCTCCACCGGCAGCGGGAAGGTCTCCAGCAGCTCGCCGCGCCGCACGTCCACCACCGCGCCGCCGTTGGAGCAGATCGCCACCCCGTGGCCGCCGATGTGCGGGCTCACCTGCCGCATCCAGCGCGGCGGCCGCCCGGTCACGAACACCACCCGCACCCCGGCCGCCTCGGCCGCCGCCAGCGCCGCGGCGGTGCGGTCGGTGACGGTGCCGCCGGAGCAGAGCAGGGTGCCGTCCAGGTCGGTGGCGATGAGGCGGGGCGCGGTGCGGGATTCGGTCACCGGTCCATCTTCGCCCATCGGCGCGGCCGGGGCACCGGCCCGGGTCCGCGGCCTCCGGACGCCCCCGCAGTGATCAAGCCCTTCATGCGCCGTTTCCGGCCGATCCGCCCGTACCCGGGGTGTTCGGCCGACCACGGCGGGCATGACTGCCCACGGCAACCCCGTCGGCAGGAAGAGCCATGCCCACACGCCAGCTCCGTGACCAGCCGCCCCCGACCGCCCGCCCCGACACCCGCGACCCGCAGGCCGCCGAAGCGCCGCAGGCACCCGAAGCCTCGCGCGACCCGGTCCTGCTCGGCGACGTCCTCTTCCACACCCTCGCCGACCTCGCCCGCCGCACCTCCGCCCCGTCCCTCCCCGCCCAGCGCACCCGCCCGCACCCGTGACCGCGCCGCGCGGACGTAGGGTCGGGGGCATGCGACTGAGCACCGTGATCCTCCCCGTCCACCGGTGGAGCGAGGGGCAGAAGACCTGGCGGCGGGCCGAGGAACTCGGCTTCCACACCGCGTACACCTACGACCACCTCTCCTGGCGGTCCTTCCAGGACGAGCCCTGGTTCGGCTCGCTGCCGACGCTGACGGCGGCCGCCTGCGCCACCGAGCGGCTGCGCCTCGGCACGCTGGTCACCTCGCCGAACTTCCGGCACCCGGTGACGCTGGCGAAGGAGCTGATCACGCTGGACGACGTGTCCGGCGGGCGGGTCACGCTGGGCATCGGGGCCGGCGGGACGGGCTTCGACGCGACGGCGCTGGGCCAGGAGGCCTGGTCGCCGAAGGAGCGGGCGGACCGGTTCGGGGAGTTCGTGCCGCTGCTGGACGAGCTGCTGACCAACGACGCCACCACCCGCGAGGGGACGTACTACTCGGCGGTCGAGGCGCGGAACATCCCGGGCTGCGTGCAGGCCCCGCGGGTGCCGTTCTACGTGGCCGCCGCCGGCCCGCGCGGGATGCGGCTGGCCGCCGAGCACGGGCAGGGCTGGGTGACGTACGGCGACCCGAAGGGCCCGGCGGACGTGCCGGTGGCGGAGGCGCCCGGCGTGGTCGCCGCGCAGATCGGGAAGCTGACGGCGGCCTGCGAGGCCGTCGGGCGGGACGCCGGGACGCTGGAGAAGGTGCTGCTCCAGGGGTCGACGGCGGAGAAGCCGCTGCAGTCGGTGGACGCCTTCGTCGACTGGGCGGGCACCTACCGGGAGGTGGGCATCACCGAGCTGGTGATCCACTGGCCGATCCCGGACTCGATCTTCGAGAACGACCTCACCGTGTTCGAACGGATCGCCACCGAGGGCCTCGCCCAGCTGGGCTGAGGCCGCGGGCCCACGGAGCCGGAGCACCCCCCGGGGAGCTCCGGCTCCGTCATGTCGTCGGCTGGCGCTAGGATCTGGCCGATTTCCCGGGGGATGGTTCTGGAGTCCGTGATTCCGCATGCCCCGGCCGCGTGTGTCGAGTCCGAGACGAAGGACAGCATGACCAGAGACATATCCCGAGGCGCTCGGCTGCGCCGGGCCACCGCGGTGGCCCTGACGGCGGTGACCGGCCTCGCGGCGGCGGGCCTCGCCGCCCCGGCGGCCTCGGCCGACGCGGGCCCGGTCCACAGCGTGATCTCCACCGGTGCGGTGTGGACCGCCGACACCCGCGTCTACCTCCAGCCCGACGGCGGGGACCGGACGTTCTGGTTCTTCGTCAAGGGGACGGGGATGACCGGCGGGAACAGCGTCACCTTCACCTCCTCGACGGACCCCTCGCAGACCGTGAAGGCGAGCTTCGGCGGCGACGGGCAGGGCGCGCCCTGCTGGACGCCCCAGGGGTCGCCGAACAGCAACTGCCGGGTGACGGTGCACTTCCCGGGCGGCAGCGCGCTCGGCCACTGGGAGATGACCCAGGTGGAGCTGGCCCAGCCCGACGGCTCGGTGTACCGGCAGACGGTGACGTCCGCCATCGGGACCCAGCTGAAGGTGCCGTCGGTGGAGCTGACGGCCGGCGCCAACCCGATCCAGGCCTCCGGGTTCACGCTGGGCGCCACCACGGCGGACAACCGGGCCCAGGCCCAGACCGTGACGATGTCGATGAAGGCCACCGACACCGCCGGCCGGATCACCCAGGTCGGCCCCGAGCTGACCGGGGACTGCTGGGGCAACGTCGGCGACCTCTCCTGGTCGGGCGACACGGTCACCATGAAGATCACGGTGCCGACCAGCGCCACGACCCCGTGCGTGGTCACCTCCGTCCGGGTGACCGACGACAGCCAGCGGAACTTCGAGGCCAAGGCCCCGGCCGGGCTGGTCATCACCCCGCTGCAAACCCCGGCCACCGCCCTGACGATCGGTGACGTGTCCTTCCAGCGCCGGCTGTCGCCGGACGGCGGCACCGTGCCGGTCTCCTTCCCGGTCTCCGACACGGTCCCGATCTCCCAGGTCGCGGTGACGGCCCACGGCCCGGTCGCCCCGGGCTGCGCGCCGACCGCCTCGACCACCGTCCCGCCCGGCACCCTCACGACGAACGTCTCGCTGTACCTGCCGTTCGCCACGGCCGGGACGACCCCGGACGGCTCGAAGCCGACGGGCTGCCAGCCCGGCCTGTACGCGCTGGAGATCGCCGTCACCGACGCGAACGGCACCCACAGCTACGGCGCGGTCGGCACCCCGCTGGCCAAGCCGCTGGACATCTCGGTGGGCAGTGCGGGCACCTACGTGGCGATGGCGCCGCAGCGCCTGCTGGACACCCGGACCACCGGGACGCTCCGGGGCCGCGGCGTCACCCCGCTGAAGGTCGCGGGCACCGCGGGCATCCCGGCCGACGCCGTCGCCGTGGTCATGAACGTCACCGCGACCAACGCCAAGGACACCGGGTTCGTCACCGTCTACCCGGCCGGCGGGTCCGCCCCCGTCACCTCCAACCTGAACCACACCGCGGGGCAGACCGTCCCCAACGCGGTGACGGTCCAGCTCGGGGCCGGCGGCGCCGTCGAGCTGCTCAACGGCTCGGACGGCGACCTCGACCTGATCGCCGACGTCACCGGCTACTACGTCCCGGACACCACGGGCGCCGTCTACACCGGCTTCACCCCCAAGCGGGTGCTGGACACCCGGCCCACCCACGTGCCGTCCCGCGGCACGGTCACGGTGAACCTGTGCAACCAGGCCCGGATCCCGTACAACGCGACGGCGGCCGCGCTCAACGTGACCGTCACCGACCCCAAGGACGTCGGCTTCCTGACGGTCTACCCGCACGGCCAGGCGCTGCCGAACGCGTCGACCCTCAACTTCACGCCCGGGCAGACGATCTCCAACATGGCGGTCGCCCGGCTCGGCGACGGCTGCCTGGTGGACGTCTTCAGCTCGGCCTTCGCGCCGGTCGACATCGTGGTCGACACCTCGGGCTACTTCGTCCCGGACGACAGCGGCCAGACCACCGACGGCGTGCTGGTCACCGGCACCCCCGTGCGGCAGTACGACAGCCGCCAGGGTGGTGGCCCGGTCCCCGGCGGCAGCTCCCTGCTCGGCTGGGGCCTGAAGCCGCGCGACTGGGGCATCGGCTCGCTGCTGCTGAACGTGACGGTCACCAACCCGACCGCGGACAGCTTCGTCACCGTCTACCCGGACGGCGGGCCGGCGGACTCGGCCCCGACCGGTGCCGGGCTGCCGGACGCCTCGAACCTGAACTTCACCGCGGGCCAGACCATCCCCAACATGGTCAACGCCTCGGTCGGGGCCAACGGGTACGTGGACTTCTTCAACCACGTCGGCAGCACCGACCTGGTGGTCGACATGTTCGGGTACTACACCACGGGCGTCGGCGCGAAGTCGGCCGCGGCCACCGCCAGGTCGGCCGCCGTCGCGCCGTCCGCCGCGGCACCCGGGACGGTCGCGCTGCCGGAGGCGAACCCGCTGCGGCTGCCGGTCGCGGCCGCGCG
>NZ_LFVW01000636.1:0-6619 GCF_001182915.1 Kitasatospora sp. MY 5-36 | reverse complement strand
GGCCTGCCGGTCGTCGGCCACGCCGAGGGCGGCCGCCGGGTCGGCCTCGGCCGGCACCCGCAGGTCGACCAGGCGCACCACCACGTCCTCGCGGTGGAAGACGGTGGCCGCCGCGACCGGCCCGGTCGGGTCGGCGGTGGCGAGGTTGTCGTGCTCGGCCAGCAGCTCGGCCACCTCCTGCCCGCGGTCCGGCCGCACCGGGTAGAGCACGGCGTGCCGGTGCAGCCGGGCGGAGGCGGGGGAGCTGGCGATCGCCTGGTGCCGGGCGGGCAGCGCGGCCCTGGCGAAGAACGCCCGGGCGGCCTGCGGGTCGCCCAGTTGGCGGCTCTCCTCCAGGTGCGGGTTGAGCGCCTCCTCGACGGCCCGCACCTCGGGCTGCATCGCCACGTGGCGCAGCGCGTCGCCGAGGTTGCCGATCACCTCGACGGCGCGGACCACCCGGTTGCCGAGCATGAACAGCGAGGTGCGGCGCAGCCGGGTGTGCTCGTCCACCTCGGCCCGGGGGGAGGCGTAGCCGGAGAGGATGCGGGCCACCTCGGGTTCGCTGCCGGGCTTGACGGTGAAGGTCAGCGCGTGGCGCACCACCCCGTCCGGGCCGGGGTCGACCCTGGGCGGGCCGACGTGCCCGGCGGGAGTGGTGCGCGGCAGCCCGGGCGGCACCTCCATCGGGGCCCGGGTGCCGGTCGAGCCGGCCGCGGAGGTCTCGCGCAGCACGGCGTAGCGCAGCGAGCGGAAGTTGTCGCTGACGCAGCCGTGCATCGGCTTGACCATCTCCCGGTGGGCCGGGCTGTCCACCCACTCCAGGAAGGTCTCCTGGTCCTTCCACTCGCTGGTGATCAGCCACTGGCGCGGGTCGTTGATCGACTGGCACAGCTGGTCGCTGACGTGTCCGGGGACCGAGGCCACCTGGTGGCGCAGCTGCTCGTACACGTCGAGGAAGCGCTGCTGGGCGCCGTCCTGGATCTCCAGCATCAGCACGACCCGCAGCCGGGTGTCGGCCTCGTCGTGCTGCTTCGGCTGGGGTTCGGACAGAGTTGTCATGATCCACTTTCTGCTCTGGGCCGCACGCTGCGGGCCGTGTCGGCCGTGCCCGGCGGGTGCTCCCCGGCCTGGGAGGGCGGTGCGACGGCGGGTCGGCCGGGCGCGTCGGCGCCAGGCCTGAGGTCGATCGTGGGCGGCGCGGCGGGCGCGGCGCGAGATTTGCGGGCCATCCGGGCGAAGGGGCGCCACGGGCCCCCTCCGGCGGGGGATGGAAGAGCGGGGCCCCCGGTCGAGCGGGCCCGCCGAGGGCGGCGCCGAGCCCAGTCTCCGGGCCGCGGAATCCCCTGACAGGGTGGAGCAATTGATGAATCCGAAGGTTGACGACCGGGTGCCGGTCCTCATCGTGGGCGGCTCGCTGGTCGGGCTGTCGGCCTCGCTCTTCCTCGGGCGGCTCGGGGTCGGGCACCTGCTGGTCGAGAAGCACGCCGACACCTCGCACCACCCGCGGGGGCGCGGCAACAACGTCCGCACCATGGAGCTGTTCCGGGTGGCCGGGATCGAACCCGCGATCCGTGAGGCGGCCTCGATCCTGGCCCCCAACCACGGCATCCTCCAAGCGCCGTCGCTGACCGGCGCCGAGCAGGAGTGGCTGTTCCGGGAGATCGACCCGGGCGGCCGGCTGGCCCGGTTCAGCCCCAGCTCCTGGTGCCTGTGCAGCCAGAACGACCTGGAGCCGGTGCTGCGGCGGGCCGCCCGCGAACTCGGCGGCGACCTGCGGTTCAGCACCGAACTGGTCTCCTTCGAGCAGGACGCGGAGGGCGTCACCTCGGTGCTGCGCAGCCGGGAGAGCGGCGAGCGGCGGGTGGTGCGCTCGGAGTTCCTGATCGCCGCGGACGGCCCGCGCAGCCCGGTCCGCGAGCGGCTGGGCATCGGCCAGTCCGGCAAGGGCGAGCTGTTCCACAACGTCAGCATCACCTTCCGGGCCAAGCGCCTGGCCGAGGTGGTCGGCGACCGGCACTTCATCGCCTGCTACCTGACCAACCCGGAGGCGGACGGCGCGCTGCTGCCGGTGGACAACCAGGAGGAGTGGGTCTTCCACGCGCCCTGGCACCCCGAGCACGGCGAGCCGCTGGAGGCCTTCACCGACGAGCGCTGCGAGCGGCACATCCGCACCGCCGTCGGCCTGCCGGAACTGGACGTCGAGGTCACCGGCCGGGCGCCCTGGCACGCCGCCGAGCGGGTGGCCGAGCGGTACGGCGCCGGGCGGGTCCTGCTCGCCGGGGACTCCGCCCACGAGATGTCCCCGACCGGGGCGTTCGGTTCCAACACCGGCATCCAGGACGCCCACAACCTGGCGTGGAAGATCTCCGCCGTGCTCTGCGGCTGGGCCGGGCCGGGGCTGCTGGAGACGTACGGGCAGGAGCGCCGCCCGGTCGCCCGGGTGACCGGCGAGCGGGCCTCGGCGCGGTCCGCCGAGCACAGCCACCCGGGCTACGCGGTGGTGCCCGGCGCGGGCCGGCAGGCCGGGGTGCTGGCGGTGGCGCTCGGCTACCGGTACCCGGTGGGCGCCGTGGTCGGTGCGGACCGGGACGGCCCGGTGGTCCCCGAGCAGTTCGAGTCGGCGGGCGAGCCGGGCAGCCGGGCCCCGCACCAGTGGCTGCTGCGGGCGGGGGTGAGGCTCTCCACGCTGGACCTGTACGAGCAGGCGATGGTGCTGCTCACCGGCCCCGAGGGCGGTGCCTGGCAGGCGGGTGCCCGGCGTGCGGCCGACCGGCTGGCCGTCCCGCTGGACGGCTTCCGGATCGGCGACGGGGCCGAGGACGACCTGGCGCCGGAGCCCGGCGCGGACTTCGCCGCCCTGCACGGCATCGGCCCGCTGGGCGCGGTGCTGGTCCGTCCGGACGGCTTCGTCGCCTGGCGCTCGCCCGGCCCGCCGCGGGACGCGGAGGCCGAGTTCGCCGCGGCGCTGCGGACGGTGCTGAGCCTCTGACGGACGCGGACGGGCCCGCCGGTCGCACGGCCGGCGGGCCCGTCCTGTCGTTCGTCGGCGGTCAGTGGCCGCCCTCGTCGACCACCTCGACGTCGGCGACCTCCTGCTCGATCTCCTCGGCCGGCAGCGCCACCCGGATCGCCCAGTAGTAGATGGCCACCGAGAACACCGACACCAGGGCCATGTCGGTCCACAGCGGGATCCGGCCGATGCCGTCGCCGAAGCCGCCGAGCCAGGAGATCAGGCCGAGGCCGATCAGGTAGGGCGGCAGCCACTGGGCGGCCTTCCAGCTCAGTCGCGGCGCGTTCGGCAGGCCCTTCCTGATCGCGTACGCGGCGTAGCTCCCGAGCAGGACGTAGCCGAGCACGATCGCGATGCCCAGGCGGGAGAGGGTGTGCCAGCCGGACCAGTAGATGATCAGGCTGGAGACCACGAACGCGGCCGGGGAGATCACGCCGCCCGCCGGCAGCCGGTAGGGGCGCTCGCGGTCGGGCAGCCGGCGGCGCATCGCGCCGAAGGCCAGCGGGGCGCCGGCGTACATCAGCACGCTGGCGGAGGTGATGAAGCCGACCAGCTCCTGCCAGCTCGGGAAGGGCAGGAAGCAGATCACGCCGGTGACGAAGGCGATGACCAGGCCGAACCACGGCACGCCGTTCTTGTCCAGCTCCTCGAAGCGCTGCGGGGCGTAGCCGTTGCGGCTCAGGCCGTAGGAGATGCGCGAGGTCGAGGTGGTGTAGATCAGCCCGCTGCCGCCGGGGGAGATCACGGCGTCGGCGTACAGCACCCAGGCCAGCCAGCCGAGGCCGACGGTGGTGGCGAGGCCCGCGAAGGGGCCGTCGATGCCGGGGAAGTCGAGCTTGTCCCAGCCGTTGGCGAAGGAGCTGACCGGCAGCGCGCCGATGAAGACGACCTGGAGCAGGGTGTAGACCACGGCGCCGATGGCGACCGAGCCGAGGACGGCGCGGGGGATGTCGCGCTTGGGGTTGCGGCTCTCGCCGGCCAGCTGGATGGCCTGCTCGAAGCCGAGCAGGGCGAAGATGATGCCGCTGGTGCTGATCGCCGCGAGCACGCCCTGGGCGCCGAACGGGGCGAAGCCGTGCGAGGTGAAGTTGGAGCCGTGGAAGTTGGTCACGGCGAGCACGAAGATCGTGAACAGCGGGACGAAGATCTTCAGCCAGGTGGCGACGTTGTTGGTGCGGGCCAGGACGCGCACGCCCAGGAAGTTCACCGCGACGAACACCGCCATGAGCACGGTGGCGACGGCGAAGCCGCTGGCGGTGAGGGTGTTGTTGTCGTTGAGCAGGCCGCCCGCCCAGGGCCAGTGCCGGGCGTAGCCGATCATCGCCTCGACCTCGATCGGCGCGACGGTGGCCGCCTGGAGCCAGGAGAACCAGCCGAAGGACATTCCGGCGAGGCCGCCGAAGGCGTAGTGCGGGTACCGCGCGGTACCGCCCGAGACCGGGAACATGCTGCCGAGCTCGGCGTGCACGAGCGCGAGCAGCACGATCGCCACCGTGCCGATGCCCCAGGAGACGACGGCGGCCGGGCCGGCCGCCACGACGCCCTCCTTGGCGCCGAACAGCCAGCCGGAGCCGATGATCGAGCCGACCGAGGCCCACATGAGGCCGACGAGGCCGACGTGGCGGCGCAGTGACCGCTGGGCGGTGCCGGTTTCGGAACCGGTGCCCTGGCCGGGCGGCGAGATCTGGTTGAGGGAAGCCATGAACGATCTCTCTGTGTGTGGGGACTCCGGGGTGGGCGGAGCGATGAGAGTTGCCACACACTAGGACTTTTCAGCCCCCTCTGCACAGATTTCATTACTGAATGTTTCATTCTTTTCCGGACATCCTTGCAGGTAGGGGGCGTTATGGCGCCCGGCATATTACGTATCCGATCGATCCGACCGAAATTCGGGCCGCGCCGTGCGGGGTCGCATGATAGGGGAAATTCCCGAGGATGGGAATAGTGGGCTCCGTATAGCGGAGCGGCGCTAGTCCACCAGATCGGACGGGTCGGTGTTGGCGCCGCAGAGCAGCACGGCGACGCGCTCGCCCTCGGCCCGGTCGACGGCGGCGAGCGCCGTGGCGGCCGCGTACTCGACGGCGATCCGGCGGTCCTCCCAGAGCTGCCGGCGGGCGCGCACGATGGCCTCGTCGTCGACCAGCACCGACCGGACGCCCTCGTGCGCGGCGGCGTCCACGGCGAGGGCGGTGGCCCGGCGGGCCCCGAGCGAGTCCTGGGCGACGGAGTCCACCGGGACGTCCACCGGGCGGCCCGCGGCCAGGGCGGCGTTCAGCGCGCGGCTGCCCGTCGGCTCCACGGCGAGCACCCGGATGCCGTGCTCGCGGGCCGCCACCGCCACCCCGGCGAACAGCCCGCCGCCGCCGACCGACACCACCACCGTGTCCAGCCCGGGCACCCCGGCGCGGATCTCCGACAGGACCGTCCCGGCGCCGGCGGCGATCAGCGGGTGGTCGTACGCGTGCGAGGACAGCGCCCCGCTGCCGGCCGCGAACTCCTCGCAGGCGGCCAGCGCCTCCGCGTACTCCCGGCCCGCCAGCCGTACCTCGGCGCCGTACGAGCGCAGCCGCGCCAGCTTCACCGGGGAGGCCGTCTCGGGCAGGAACACCGTTGCCCGGACGCCGAGTTCGCGGGCCGCCCAGGCGCAGGCAAGCCCGGCGTTGCCGCCCGAGGCGATGGTCACCCCGGCGTCCGGGAGGGTGCCCGCCTCGGCGTGCGCCAGCAGGAAGTTCTGCGCGCCGCGCGCCTTGAAGCTGCCGGTGTGCTGGAGGAACTCCAGCGCCAGCCAGGTCCGTCCGCCGTCGTCCCCCGGTGCCACCGCCACCGGGCGCACCCGCCCGGCGATCCGCTTCCCGGCGGCCTCGACCTCGTCGTACGTCAGCTGGTCCATCGTGTTCCGCTCCTTCGTCGAGGGGGACGTGCCACCGGGAGTCCCGGCCAGGACGACCGTACGTCCCGTCCGTGGGCGAAGGAAAGATCACGAACGCCGGGGCCGGACCGCGCGTAGGCTGGCCCCGTGCGATTCGTGATCCTCCCCCCGCCGGCCCGCTAGCGGGCGGCCCACTCCACCTCCTCCGGCCCGACGGGACTGCCCGCAGCCGGGGCGATGACTGCCGCCCGCGTACCCAGCGGACCTGAACCGGCAACTCATCGTGGAGTACCGACGCATGACCTCGTACACCGCCGTGCCCTTCCGGCGCGGCCTCCTGTCCATCTCCGCCGCCGCCGTCGCCTGGGGCGTGGGCGGCGCCGTCTCCGCACTGCTGATGAGCACCAGCGGGCTCGGCCCGGCGGGCGTCTCCTGCTGGCGCTTCGGCGTCGCCGCGCTCTGCCTGGCCCTGCTGCCGGGCCGCCGGCCGCGCGGTCGGCGGGGCGCTGCCGGGTGGCGCGCCGCCGCGCTGACCGGGCTCGGTCTGGCGGTCAGCCAGTGCGCCTACTTCGGCTCGGTGCGGTACGCGGGCCTCGGGCTGGGCACCCTGATCACCATCGGCGCCGGCCCGGTGTTCACCAGCCTCGGCGCCCACCTGCTGCTCGGCGAACGCCTGACCCGTCGAACGGCGGCCGCGGTCGCCCTGGCCCTGGCCGGCCTCGCCCTGCTGGTGGCCGCCCCGGCGGCGGGCCCGCGCC
>NZ_LFVW01000635.1:0-6645 GCF_001182915.1 Kitasatospora sp. MY 5-36 | reverse complement strand
CCGGCCGGAAGGGGCCGCCGTGGCTGAGCGCGGCAACAGCCGTACCGGCCAACGCGGCCAACGCGGGCAGCGCGGTCTGCGCGGCCGGCGCGGCTACGACCCGCGCCGCGCCGCCGCCCCGCTGACCGTCGCCGGGCGCACCTTGGCCTGCACCGTCTCGGTCGCGGTGCTCGGCGCCAGCGGCTTCACCTGGTACGAGTACCGCAGCCTGGACGACGGCATGATCAAGTCCACCGCGCTGAGCGAGGCCAGGAAGAACGCCCCGCCGCACCTCGACAAGTCCGTCAACCTGCTGCTGATCGGCCTGGACAGCCGCAAGGACATGGACGGCAACGACCTGCCCCGGCAGTTCGTGGAGGACGAACTGCACGCCGGCTCCAGCGAGATCGGCGGGTACAACACCAACGCCCTGATCGTGCTGCACATCCCGGCCAACGGCGGCAAGGTCACCGCGCTCTCCGTCCCGCGCGACGACTACGTGCAGACCGTCGGCGCGGACGGGAAGATGCACAAGATCAAGGAGGCGTACGGCATCGCCAAGGAGGCCGCCGAGCAGAAGCTGGCGGGCAAGGGGCTCTCCAAGGCGGCGCTGGAACGGCAGAGCCGCGAGGCCGGCCGCTCGGCCACCATCCGGACCGTGCAGAGCTTCCTGGACGTCCCGATCGACCACTTCGCGGAGGTGAACCTGATCGGCTTCTACGACATCGCCAAGGCGGTCGAGCCGGTCCAGGTCTGCCTCAACCACCCAGTGGACGACCCGATCATCGCCCGGACCGCCACCCACGAGGGCGGTGGCACCGGCCTCAAGCTCCCGGCCGGGATCAGCTCCCTCGACGCCGCGCAGGCGCTCTCCTTCGTCCGCCAGCGCCACCACCTCACCAACGGCGACCTCGACCGCACCCACCGGCAGCAGGCGTTCCTCTCCTCCGTCGAGTACCGGCTCAAGCAGCAGGGCATCCTGAACGACCTCGGGCAGATGCAGAAGCTGTTCGCGGTGGTGAAGAAGGACGTGGTCATCGACAACGAGTGGAACATCCTCGACTTCGCCCAGCAGGCGCCCAACCTGACCGGCGGCAACGTGGAGTTCAACACCCTGCCGATCAGCGGCTTCAAGACGGTCGGCGGGCAGGAGGTCAACACCGTCAACCCGGACCTGATCAGGAAGATCGTCCGGCAGCTCTTCAAGCACGAGCCGGCGCCGGCCGTCCCCGCCGTCGTGCCCGTCGCGCCGTCCGGGGACGCGCCGGGCGATCCGGCCCCGTCGCCCTCCGCGACCCCGACGCCGAGCGCGACGCCCAAGGCGGTGGTCGACATCAACGCGGTCGCGGGGGCGGGGGCGGCGGCCTACGAGTCCCGGGCGCTGGCCGAACTCGGCTACCAGACGGGCCGGATCGGCGACGCCCCGGCCAGGACCCGGGCCACCGCGGTCGGGTACGGAGCCGGGGCCAAGGCCGAGGCGCAGCGCCTCGCCGCCCGCTACGGGGTGAACGCGGTCTTCTCGTCGGGGATCCCCGCGGGCCGCGTCCTGCTCACCCTCGCCGTCTCCCGCACCCCGAGCCCGACGGCCGTGCCGTCGGGCGCGCCGGGTGAGACCTCCGCCGACTCGGCGGCGGGGCTGCCGATGCAGGGGCCGGCGGTGAAGGCGGGCGGGATCCCGTGTGTGGACTGAAGCCCCTGCGGCGGTGGCGAGTTCAGCCCCGGCCGGGGCTGGTGTCCCGGAGCGGCTCCCGATCGAGGACCTCGACGTACCCGATCCGACCGCCGACGACGTCCGGGACGAGCGTGCCGTGGGCCGGCGGGAGCGGGACGCACCGGTGGTCCGGACCGTAGGGCCGGCCGTCCGGGTGCGGTTCCGTCACGGGCGTGCTGCCTTCACGGGCGCGGCGCCGTCACGGGCGCGGTGCCTTCACGCCGTGGACGGCGGCGTACTCGGCGGCGAGCCAGGGGCCCAGGTCGTCGACGAGCACGGTGAGGGCGGCCCGGTCGGGGGTGCGGCCGCGGGCGAGGGCGGCGGCGAGGCGCGCTTGGGCGGCGCGCTCGGGGTAGTAGCCGGCGAATATCTCGGCGGAGGCAGCGAGGTCGCTGGTCCAGCCGCCCCAGCGGGGCATGACCAGGGTGAGGCAAGTGCGGACGAGGCGGCGGGAGACGGCGCGGGTGAGGCCGCGCAGTTCGGCCTCCGTGGTGGCGGCGGCCAGGCGCTCGTGCCAGAGCGGGAGGACCAGGGCCAGGTCGCCGTTGGTCTCCCGGGCGAGCAGCGAGGTGGGGCGGTAGCGGGGGAGCCGGGCGGCGAGGTCCTCGCCGAGCAGCGGGGTGCAGAGGCAGGCGACGAACCAGCCGAGGTCGTGGCGTTCGAGCTCGCTCAGCAGGGTGTCCGTGCCGGCCAGCACCACGCCGACCCCGTTCACCTGCGCGAACTCCCCGTCGAGCGCGGCCTCGAGGGCGTCGGCCTCCGCCCGGTCCGCGGCGGTGGGTTCGTGGCGCAGGGCGAGCAGCAGGTCGAGGTCGGAGACGCCGGGGGTGGCGGTGCCGCGCGGGAGGCTGCCGTAGAGGTAGGCGCTGTGCAGCCGGTCGGGGGCGAAGGCCGCGGCGATCCGCTCCCGGGCCGCGACGACCACCGGCGCGAACGCCGGCGGCACGCGGTCGAGCGAGCCCTCCCGTGCGATGTACCCGTCCCGGTCCAGCCCCTGAATCGTGGTCATGGGGGCACTCTGCCCCACCGCGGTCGGCCCTGACCAGCGAATATCCCTCGGCCCGGCCGATTGTCAGTGCCGTGTGCAAGCATCCGTCGCACACGAACACGAACGGCGTGAGGGGATCGGCATGGGCACCTGGGACATCGGGCACTTCGACAACGACTCGGCGGCGGACTTCTGCGGCGGACTGGACGACGCGGCGCCGGGCGAGCGGGAGGCGTTGCTCCGGTCGGCGCTGCTGTACGCCGTCCGGGCGGAGGAGTTCCTGGACTCGGACGAGGCGGTGGAGGCGGTCGCCTCCGCCGCGCTGGTGGCGGCGCAGTGCCCGGGCGGGGCGGCGGTGACCAGCGCCTACGGGCCCAAGGAGCCGGTCCCGCCGCTCTCCGCCGAGCTGCGCCCGCTCGCGGTGGCGGCGCTCGACCGGGTGGTCGCGGAGGAGTCGGAGCTCGCGGAGCTGTGGGACGAGTCGGGGGAGGCGGCGGCCTGGCGCGAGGGCATACGGACGCTGCGGGAGGTCCTCGCCGCGGCGTCGTCGGCGGAGGCGCCGGTGGCGGACGCGTAGGTGACATGCGCGTAGGCGCCGGCGCCGGTGGCCGATCGGCCGTCAGCGGCGGGCCGCCGTCCACCAGTAGCCGAGCGCGGTGAGGCTGGTGGCGGCGCCGAGCAGGCAGACGGCCGTCCAGCCGCCGTGGTCGTAGACGACGGTGGACAGGATCGCGCCCGCGCCGCACCCGGCGGAGTAGAGCAGCATGTAGCCGGCGGTCAGGCGGCTCTGCGCCTCCGGGCGGACCTGGTAGAGGAGGTGCTGGTTGGCGACGTGGAGGGACTGCAGGCCGTAGTCGATCACCACCATGGCGAGCACCAGCCACCAGACCGAGTGCGGCAGCAGCGCGGCCGGGAGCCAGCCGACCAGCATGGCCAGCAGGCCGATGCCGGCGGTGCGTTCGGCCCGGCCGCGGTCGGCCTGGCGGCCGGCGTACCCGGCGCCGAGCGCTCCGGCGGCGCCGGCCAGGCCGAAGAGCCCGATCTGGGTGTGGCTGAGGTCGAAGGGAGGCGCGGCGAGCGGGAGCACCATCGGGGTGAGCAGCACGGTGACGGAGGTGAAGCCGAGCAGCGCGAGGACGGCCCGGACCCGGAGCACGCGCTCCTGGGCGAAGAGCGTGAACACCGAGCCGACCAGCCGCGGGTAGCCGATCCGCTCGGCCGCCCGGTGCCGCTCGGACGGGACGGCGGCCGCGACGGCGAGGGCCATGGCGGCGGTGGCGACGGCGGAGACCACGTAGACGGCGCGCCAGCCGGCCAGGTCGCCGATGGTCCCGGCGACGGTGCGGGCGAGCAGGATGCCGACCACGATGCCGCTGGTCACGGTGCCGACCACCCGGCCCTGGTCGCCCGGGGCGGCGAGTTGGGCGGAGTAGGCGACGACCACCTGGGCGACGACGGCGAGGACGCCGACGGCGGCCATCGCGAGGAGCAGCAGCGGAGCGGAGGGGGCGAGTGCGACGGCGAGGAGGGCGAGGACGGACAGGCCGAGCTGGGAGGTGATCAGGGTGCGGCGGTTGACGTGGTCGCCGAGCGGCACGAGCAGGAGCAGGCCGAGGGCGTAGCCCGTCTGGGTGAGGGTGCCGACCAGGCCGATGGTCGCCGGGGCGATGCCGTAGTCCCGGGCGATCAGGTCGAGCAGTGGCTGCGAGTAGTAGACGTTGGCCACGGCGAGGCCGCAGGCGACGGAGAGCAGCCAGGCGACGGCCGGTGACAGGCCGCGCGGCGGGGCCCCGGTGGGGGTGTCGGCCGGGGCTTTGGCCAGGGCGTCGGCGGTCGACTCGTCGGCGGTCGGGTCGGCGGCGGTCGGGTCCTCGGCGGATGCGCGGGCGGGTGAGGTCATGGGCGGGACTCCCTCGAAGGGGCACTGTGGTTTCAAAGTGCTACCTCGACACCATGGCATATTCTGGTTTTAATAAGCAACCACGCTCTGATCGGTACGCTGGGCGCCGACCGGTGAGAGCTGAGAGGTGGGAGAAGTGCCGAAACGCACCACGCACGAGGAATCGGCCTGCCCGGTCGCCCGTCCGCTCGACGTCGTCGGCGACGGCTGGACGCTGCTGATCGTCCGTGACGCCTTCGACGGACTGCGCCGCTTCGGGCAGTTCCAGAAGAACCTCGGCCTGGCCAAGAACATCCTGTCCTCCCGCCTGGCCGGCCTGGTCGCCAACGGCGTGTTCGAGCTCGCGCCGGCCGCCGACGGCAGCCCGTACCAGGAGTACGTGCTCACCGAGAAGGGCCGTGCGCTGTTCCCGGTGATCACGGCGCTGCGGCAGTGGGGCGACCAGTGGTTCTTCGAGGAGGGCGAGCCCCGGGCGCGCCTGGTGGACCGCGAGTCCGGTGCGCCCGTCGCGCCGGTCGAGGTGCGCTCGGCGGACGGCCGGGTGCTCGGGCCCGAGGACGCGAAGGTGCTGCTGCCCTGAGGTCCGTGCCCTGAGATGTGCCGCTGCCACCGGCCGGGTGAGGGTCGATGGCAGCGGGGCGGAGTGGGGCGTGCGCCGGGTCAGCTCGGCGTGGCGGTGCTCGCGGTCGGGCAGGGCGGCAGGGTGGACGGCGCGGTGCTCGCGCAGGTCGCGGTCGGCGCCTGGGCGGTGGTGGTGGTCGCCGTCGTGGTCCCGGTTGCCGTCGTGACGGCGGTGGTCGTCGTCGCGGGGGAGGGCGTCCTGGTGACCGGTGCCGGCGTCTGTGTCTGAGTCTGAGTCGGTGTGCCGGTGGTCACCGTGGACGGGGGCGGGGTGCTGGTCGTCGTGGCCGTCCCCGGCGGCTGACCCGAGCTGGTCGGGGACGTGGCTCCGGGGGTCGTCGGGCCCGAGGAGGTGACTCCGGCGCTTGTGGAGCCTGAGGGGATGGCACCCGAACTCGTCGGCGTGCCGGGCGAGGTCGTGCCGGGTGGGGTCGTGCCCGGCGATGTTGCACCCGGCGACGTTGCACCGGGCGAGGTCGTGCCGGGGGACGTCGTGCCGGGGGAGGTCGAGGAGGTGGCCGAGGGTGTGGACGGCGTCCACGGGCCCGGCGGCGGGATGCCGGGCACCAGGGGCCCCTTCGGCGGTTCGGCCGGTCGGTCCACGACCTCGACCCGCCCGGTCATCCGGGAGAACCACCCGCCGGTCTCGACGTTCACCAGGATGATCTCGGTCACCGGTCGGGCTGCCGGCACCACGATGATCAGCGTGGACGGCTGGAAGCCTGCCCAGGCCTTCCCGGTGTACCTCGCGTTGCTCACCAGCGTCGGCGGCTTCAGCGGGTTGCCGCAGGAGCAGCGCACCCGGGGCACGCCCTGGGCGTCCACCAGGACGGCGGTGCCCGCCTGCAGTGCGGACTGGTACTCGACCACCGCGCCGCTCTTGTAGGTGTGGTTGGTCACCCGGGTGTCCACCCGCAGGTAGGCGGAGGTCAGCGAGCGCAGGTAGCCGGGGACGTCGGCCTGCGCGATGCCGGCGGCGGAGGCCCAGGCGCGCCCGGTGTCCCCGGTCGAGAGCATCCCGACCAGGCGCTCGGTGTCGCAGCTCGGCTTGCCCATCGACCCGGCGTACAGCCCGGCCGAGCTGCCCTCGACGCTGTGGAGCGCGGTCGGCGAACCGCTCCGGGACGAGGCGCCGCCCGGGTGCTGCGCCGTCGGGGTGACGGTCGGGGCGGGGGTCGGGACGGCGGAGCCGGGTGCGGGGGCGCTCACCCCCTGGGTCTCCACCGACGGGGTGAACGGGTCCGGCCCGGGATCGGCCGGGGCCTGCAGGGCGACCTCGTTCGCGGTCGGCACGGCCGGGTGGTTGCCGCCCTGGTTGTTGACGATCAGCACGGTGGCCACCACGGCCACCGCCACCGTGCCCGCCGCCAGCGCCAGCCCCTTCCCGGAGCGCCACCACGGCGTGCGCGCCCCGCGTCCGGGCCCGCCGGACGACGGCCCGCCGGG
>NZ_LFVW01000634.1:0-6656 GCF_001182915.1 Kitasatospora sp. MY 5-36 | reverse complement strand
CACGCCCAACTCGGCGCGCGCCGCGGCCCGTTCCGGCGGCCGGTAGAACGGCTGCCGCAGCGGCGCCGGCACGACGGCGACGTCGGCGTCCGGCCGGTACCGCCGCACCGCGCACGCCGCGACCTCCGAGGTGAGCAGGAACAGGTCCGTCCCCTCCTGCACCCAGAGCCGGTGCGGCGTCACGTCGGTGCAGAACACGAAGTGCCGGAACTCCCGCTCCGGGGCCTGCCGCAGCAGCCGGTTGACCGCCGAGGTCGCGGTGGCGAACACCGAGACCACCAGCTGCGGCCGCTGCGCCGCGATCAGCTCCCGCAGCGCCGGGACCAGCCGGGCGCGGGCCGCCGCGTCGGCGAGCAGGGCGAGCCGGGCGCCCGGCCGCAGCGCCGAGAAGTGGAAGGCGTCGTACACCCCGGGCAGGTCGAGCAGCCGGCGGAACACCGCCTCCCCGGCCGCGCCGGAGCGCTGCCCGAGCAGGGCCATGGCGTCGACCGTGCCGGTGGTCCAGCCGCGTTCCCGCAGGGTGTCCGCGCAGGCCTGCGCCATCACGTCGTGGCCCTGCCCGAGCGAGCCGGAGACCAGCAGGGCGTGCGGCATCGGGCGGCCCCCGTCAGGCGCCGGCGGCCGAGCCGACGGCGGCCCGGTACCAGTCCGCGTACTGCCGCACGCCGGCGGTGAAGTTGGTGCTCGGCGACCAGCCCAGCAGCCGCTTCGCCTGTGCCGAGGAGATCCGCCGCCCCGCGTAGTCGGCCTTCCGCCCGTCGATGTGCTCGATGGTGACGGGCCCCAGCAGGGCGTCCACGGTGTCGGCGATGTCCCGCACCGAGACGGCCGCCGAGCCCTCCAGCGCGAAGGTCTGGTCCTCGGCGGCGGGGGAGAGGGCCCGGACGTGGGCGTCGGCGAGGTCCTCGACGTAGACGAAGTTGCGGCTCTGCCGGCCGTCCCCGGCGATGGTGATCGGCCGGCCGGTCAGCGCGGCCTGGACGAACCGGGCGACGACCAGCTCGTCCCGCATCCGGGGGCCGTACGGGATGCCGTAGCGCAGGATGGTGAAGTGCTGCCCGTAGAGCTCGCGGTAGCTGTGCACCAGCATCTCGGCGGCGAGCTTGGTGGCGACGTACAGATGGCCGCTGTGCTCCAGCTCGATCGGCACGTGCTCGTCCAGCTCCTGTTCGCCGCCGTCGATCTGCCCGTCGGTGAGGGCGGCTCCGTAGACCCAGACGGTGCTCGCCAGCACGGTCCGGCTCAGGCCGCTGCGCCGGGCGGCCTCCAGGACGGCCTCGGTGCCGTCGATGTTGGTCCGCACCGCGCGGACGGGGTCGGCGGAGACCTGCTCGACGTCGGCCATGGCGGCCAGGTGGTAGACCACCTCGCTGCCGGCCAGCGCCGCGGTGAGGGCCCCGAGGTCGAGGATGTCGAGCCGCGCGTGCTCGGCGTCCGGGTTGAGGTACTTGTCGGTGGTGTCCACCGCGAGGACGTCGTGGCCGGCCGCGATCAGGTGGTCCACGACGTGTGAACCGATGAACCCGCAGCCTCCGGTGACGGCTATCCGCACGATCCTGCTCCCTTCGCTCCGGCTACCCGGCCAGGCGCCGGTACACCGCGGAGACGGCGTCGACCACCTGCTCCGTCTCGTCCTCGGTCATGTCGGAGTGCACCGGCAGGCAGACCTGCCGGGCGCAGACGTCCTCGGCCACCGGCAGCGGCCCGCGCCGGTAGGGGGCGAGCACCGGCTGGAGGTGCAGCGGCAGGTCGTAGACCTCGCCGGACAGCCGCACCCCGTGCTCCTCGGCCACCGCCCGTTTGAACTCCGCGCGGTCCACCCCGGGCGGCAGCAGCGCCACGTACTTGTAGTAGTTGCCCCGGCAGCCGGGCGGTTCGAGCACCGGGTCGAGGCCGTCCAGCCCGGCCAGCGCCGCGTCGTAGCGGCGGGCGACGGCCCGGCGGGTCTCGATGAACTCCTTCAGCCGGCGCAGGTGCACCGCCCCGATCGCGGCGTGCGGCTCGCTCATCCGCCAGGAGTAGCCGAGCTTCACGTGGTGGTTGGTGGTGAAGGAGCCCTTGCCCTGGTCGCGGTAGATCCGGGCCTCGTCGCGCAGCTCCGGCGACTCGGTGAGGATCATCCCGCCCTCGCCGCTGGTGGTGACCTTGGTCGGGTAGAAGGAGAAGGCCCCGGCCAGGCCGAAGGTCCCGGCGGCGCGCCCGTCGAAGCTGCTGCCGTGGGCGTGCGCGGCGTCCTCGACCAGCGGGACGCCGCGCCGGTCGCACAGCGCCCGCACCGCGGTGACCTGCGGGCCGACCAGCCCGCCGATGTGCACCAGGACGACGGCGGCGGTGTCCGGGGTGAGCGCCGCCTCCAGGGTCTCGGGGGAGAGTGCGAGGGTGGCCGGGTCGACGTCGGCGAAGACCGGACGCCCGCCCGCGTGCACCACCGCGCCGGCGGTCGCGTAGAAGGTGACGGCGGGGACGACCACGTCGCGGCCCCGGACGTCGATGCCGCGCAGGATCACCTCCAGCGCCGCCGTGCCGCTGCTCACCGCGACGGCGTGCGAGGCGCCGTGCTCGGTGGCGAAGGCCTGCTCGAAGCGCTCGGTCCACGGACCGAGGGTCAGCGCGCCGGTGGTGAGCATCTCGGTCACCGCTTCGGCGACGGCCGCACGGTCGCTCTCGTCGAACACGATGCGGGCGGCTGGAACGCCCATGGGGCACCTCCGGCGGCGGGCTGCGAAAGCAGCACCGATCGGGTCGGATCCTCCCGAACCGCACGTCAGCGGACGGGTCAGGCACATCACGCTACTTCGCCCACCGGTCCGCGGCCCGCCGCCGCGGACCGCACGGGTGACCGGATCTGCTTCCGCCGCAGGTCCGGGGGCTGCTTCCGGGGTAGGACGCGCGCTCCTCCGTACGGGGGAGGGCACTACTGCGTCCGCAGTACGCAAACGGCCTGCGCAGGGACGACGACGGAGTAGGGGTCGGCGATCAAGGATTGGTCATGCTGCGGCGGACCGCGTCCACCAGGACGTCCGGCCGGCCGCGGCACCTCCCGATCCCGAGAACCGCATCCGAAGGAGTCCGCTCTCCCGTGGCCACGTTCCTCTACCGTCTGGGCCGATGGACCTTCGTCCGGCGCCGGCTGGTGACCTTCCTCTGGGTCGCCGTGCTGGCGGCCGTCGGAGTCCTCGCGGCCAAGGCGCCCGCCGCACCCGACGACGGCTTCGCGATGCCCGGCACGGAGGCGCAGAAGGCCTTCGACCTGATGAACGAGCGCTTCCCCGGCGGCCACGCCGACGGGGCCTCGGCACGCCTGGTGTTCGTCGCCCCCTCCGGCCAGAAGATCACCGCCGCGCCGAACCAGCAGGCCGTCGAGCGCACGGTCGGCGAGCTCGCCGGCTCCGAGCAGGTCACCAGCGCGGTGGACCCGTTCAAGATGAAGGGCGCCGTCTCCGCGGACGGCACCACCGCCTACGCCACGGTGAGCTACTCCGCCAAGGCCGGCGAGGTCTCCAAGACCGCCACCGACACCCTCGAGCAGGCCGCCCAGCACGGGCGGGACGCCGGCCTCAAGGTCGAGATCGGCGGCACCGCGCTGATGGCCAAGCCCGACGCGGGCGGCAGCAGCGAGGCGATCGGCATGGCGCTGTCCGCCGTCGTCCTGGTGATCACCTTCGGCTCGCTGCTCGCGGCCGGCCTGCCGCTGCTCACCGCCGTCATCGGCGTCGGCCTCGGCATGGCGCTGATCACCGCGCTCGGCAGCACGCTCGGGCTCTCCACCACCACCGGCACGCTCGCGATGATGCTCGGCCTCGCGGTCGGTATCGACTACGCGGTGTTCATCGTCTCCCGCTACCGCGCCGAGCTCGCCGAGGGCCGGACGCCCCAGGAGGCGGCGGGCCGGGCGGTCGGCACGGCCGGGTCCGCGGTGGTCTTCGCGGGCCTCACCGTGGTGATCGCGCTCGCCGGCCTCTCCGTGGTCGGCATCCCGATCCTGGCCAAGATGGGCATGGCCGCCGCCGGGACGGTCGTCATAGCCGTGCTGGTCGCGCTCACCCTGGTGCCCGCGCTGCTCGGCTTCCTCGGCCGCAAGGTGCTGCCGCGCAAGGCCCGCAAGGCCCGCGGTGCGGCGGCCCCGGGCGCGAAGGAGAACGGCGGTGCCCGCTGGGCCCGCTTCATCCTGCGCCGCCCGCTCGCGGTGCTGCTCGGCGGCGTGATCGGCCTCGGGGTGCTCGCCGCCCCGGCGCTCGACCTGCGGCTCGGCCTGCCGGGGGACGAGTCCAAGCCCACCTCCACCACCCAGCGCCGTGCGTACGACCTGCTCTCCGAGGGCTTCGGCCCCGGCTTCAACGGCCCGCTGACGGTCATGGTGGACGCCAAGGGCGTCGCCGACCCGAAGGCCGCCGCCGACGAGGTCGCCAAGAAGGTCTCGGGCCTGCCCGGGGTCATCGCGGTGACGCCGCCGATGTTCAACCAGGCGGGCGACACGGCCCTGCTCAACGCCGTCCCGGCGACCGGCCCGAGCGAGGCCGAGACCAAGGACATCGTGCACGCCATCCGGCACGACGCGGCCGGCCTGAAGACGGCCACCGGGGCGACGGTCCTGGTCAGCGGCACCACGGCGATGAACATCGACGTGTCGCAGAAGATGTCCGACGCGCTGGTGCCCTACCTCGCCGTGGTCGTCGGCCTCGCCGTCATCCTGCTGATGATCGTCTTCCGCTCGCTCCTCGTCCCGCTGAAGGCGGCGCTCGGCTTCCTGCTGTCGGTGGTCGCCGCGCTCGGCGCCGTGGTCGCGGTCTTCCAGTGGGGCTGGCTGGCCAACCTGATCGGCGTGGAGCAGACCGGCCCGGTGATGAGCATGATGCCGATCTTCATGATCGGTGTGGTCTTCGGCCTCGCCATGGACTACGAGGTGTTCCTGGTCACCCGCATCCGCGAGGGCTTCGTCCACGGCGAGGAGCCCGGTGAGGCGATCGTCACCGGATTCCGGCACAACGCCCGGGTGGTCACCGCCGCCGCGTTCATCATGATCGCCGTCTTCGCGGGCTTCATCGGGATGAGCGAGCCGATGATCAAGATGATGGGCCTGGGCCTCGCCGCGGCCGTCGCCTTCGACGCCTTCATCGTCCGGATGACCATCGTCCCGGCCGTCCTCGCCCTGCTCGGCCGCCGCGCCTGGTGGCTGCCGCGCTGGCTCGACCGCCTGATACCGGACGTGGACGTCGAGGGCAGCAAGCTCGTGACCGCCGCCCCGGAGCCGGCCCCGGCCCGGGAGTCCGTCACCGTCTAGGGCGCTGCCGCCCGGCCCGGCCCCGCCACCGCGCGGGCCCGGGCCGGGCACCGCCCCTCGGACCGACCCCGTACGGACCGACCCCGTACGGCTCGGACAGCGGTTCGAACCCCAACCGTTACCGTTGCTGTCGGGGACCGCCGTACGTCCGGAGCCCCCGACCCCGCCCGCCGCTCCCACCGGGAGCGGCGCGGCACGAACTGGCGATGCCCGGGCGCGGGCGCGACCAGCGTCCCCCGACCGGAGAGCACGAGCATGAGCGACATCTGGCAGCGCCTGCGCCGCGACCATCCCCGGTTGCTCGACGCGGCAGGCGGCGCGGGCGTGATCACGGTCACCGGCCTCGGTGCCACCATCGACCAGAACGGCGGCCACTTCACCCCGTTCGCCGCGCCCACCTTCGCCATCGCGCTGTTCTCCGCCGTCACCGTGCTCGCCCACCGCCGCCACCCGCGCGCGGTGGTCGCCGTCACGCTGCTCTGCACGATGGCGCTCGCCATGGTCAGCCCCCGGCTCACCCCGACCGTGGCCACGCCGCTGCTGCTCGCCCTCTACTTCCTCGCCATCCGCACCGACCGTGCCACCGCGCTGCGCGCCTCGGTCGTCACCGCCGTCCTGCTCACCGGGATCACCCTGCTGCTCGGCCCCGGCGGGCCGATCAGCGAACGGCTCGGCGTGCTCGCCTGGGCCCTGCTGCCCGGCGCCCTCGGCGACTCCATCCGCAACCGCCGCGCCCACCTCGCGGCCATCGAGGAGCGCGCCGAACGCGCCGAGCGCACCCGCGAGGAGGAGGCCCGCCGGCGGGTCGCCGACGAGCGGATCAGGATCGCCCGCGACCTCCACGACGTCGTCGCCCACCACATAGCCCTCGCCAACGCCCAGGCCGCCATCGCCGTCCACCTCATGGACAACCACCCCGTCCAGGCCCGGGAGGTGCTCAGCCACATCACCGACGCCACCGGCTCGGCACTCCAGGAACTGCGCGCCACCGTCGGCCTGCTGCGCCGCGCCGAGGACCGCGCCCCGCTCGAACCCGCCCCCGGCCTCGACCGGCTGCCCGAACTGATCAACACCTTCGAGCGGGCCGGTCTGCCGATCCGGCTCTCCGTCGAGGGCGAGGCCCGCCCGCTGTCGCCCGGCGTGGACCTCACCGCCTTCCGGATCGTCCAGGAGTCGCTCACCAACGTGGCCAAGCATGCCCACGGCGCCGACGCCGAGATCACCCTCGCCTACAGCGGCAGCCGGGTCGCGGTCAGCGTCGCCAACGGCCGCCCGACCGCGACCGGCCGCCGCCGCGCGGTGCCGCTGCCCCAGCACCCGCCGAGCGAGGGCGGCTTCGGCCTGATCGGCATGCGCGAGCGGGCCGGGGCGGTGG
>NZ_LFVW01000633.1:0-6672 GCF_001182915.1 Kitasatospora sp. MY 5-36 | reverse complement strand
GGTCCCGTGCCCGCCCCCCAGCCCCGCGCCGCCGCAGCCGCGCCCGCCCCCGGGCCCGCGCTCGGGCGCCGCCGCCGTCTGCTCGTCCTGGCGATCTGCTGCCTGAGTCTGTTCATCGTCGGCCTCGACAACACCGTGGTGAACATCGCCCTGCCGGTGATCCAGCGGGACCTGGACGCCCCGGCGTCCGGGCTGCAGTGGATCATCGACGCCTACACCCTGGTGCTGGCCTCGCTGCTGATGCTGTTCGGCTCGGTGGCCGACCGCTTCGGCCGCCGCCGGGTGTTCCAGACCGGCCTGGTCTGCTTCGCGCTCGGCTCGCTGCTGTGCAGCCAGGCGCCGAGCCTGGGCTGGCTGGTGGCGTTCCGGGCGCTCCAGGCGGTGGGCGGCTCGATGCTCAACCCGGTGGCGATGTCGATCATCACCAACACCTTCACCGACCCGAAGGAGCGGGCCCGGGCGATCGGCGTCTGGGGCGGCGTGGTCGGCATCTCGATGGCGCTCGGCCCGCTGCTCGGCGGCTTCCTGGTGGACGGCGCGGGCTGGCCGTCGATCTTCCTGATCAACGTCCCGGTGGCGCTCGCCGCCATCGCGCTGACCGCCCGCTACGTCCCGGAGTCCCGCGCCCCCCGGCCGCGCCGGCTGGACCCGGTGGGGCAGCTGCTGATGATCGTGCTGCTCGGCTGCGGCACCGCCGCGATCATCGAGGGCCCGGCCAACGGCTGGACCTCCCCGCTGATCCTCACCCTGGCCGCGACCGCGCTGGCCGCGCTGGTCGCCTTCCCGCTCTGGGAGCGGCGGGTGGCCGAGCCGCTGGTGGACCCCCGGTTCTTCGCCAGCGTGCCGTTCACCGGCGCCGCCGTCACCGCGGTCTGCGCGTTCGCCGCGCTCGGCGGCTTCCTCTTCCTCAGCACCCTCTACCTCCAGGACGTCCGGCACTACAGCCCGGTCGAGGCCGGCCTGTGGACGCTGCCGATGGCCGGGATGATGCTGGTCTGCGCGCCGCTGTCCGGACGGATCGTCGCCGGCCGGGGCCCGCGCCTGCCGCTGGTCGCGGCCGGGATCGGCCTCGCCGCGAGCGGGCTGCTGCTCACCCGGCTCGCCGCCGACTCCCCGCCGGCCCTGCTGCTGGTCGCGTACGCGCTGTTCGGCTTCGGCTTCGGCATGGTGAACGCGCCGATCACCAACGCCGCCGTCGCGGGGATGCCGCGGGCCCAGGCGGGCGTGGCGGCGGCGGTCGCCTCGACCAGCCGTCAGGTCGGCCAGTCGCTGGGCGTGGCGGTGATCGGTACGGTCGTCACCGCGGCCGTGGTCGGACCGGTCGCGACCGGTTTCGCCCCGGCCAGCCACGCCGGCTGGTGGATCCTGGTCGGCCTCGGCGGCGCCGTCCTCGCCCTCGGCCTGGCCACCACCACCGCCCGGGCGAGCGCGACGGCGGCCCGGGTGGCCGCCCGCCTCGGCGCCGAGGCGCCGGCCGTCCGGTCCGGTGTACGGGAGGCGCCGCCCGAGCGGCTACGATGACCACTACGGCGGAAGAGCCGGCCGGGCGGTCGCGACGGGTCCCAGACCCGCCGAGGAACGTCCGGGCTCCACAGAGCAGGGTGGTGGGTAACGCCCACCCGGGGTGACCCGCGGGACAGTGCCACAGAAAACAGACCGCCCACCGCTTTTCGTGGTGGGTAAGGGTGAAACGGTGGTGTAAGAGACCACCAGCGACCGGGGTGACCCGGCCGGCTAGGTAAACCCCACCTGGAGCAAGGTCAAGATCGGCGCCCTCGGGCGCCGTGCGCGGACGATTGAAGGCTGCTCGCCCGAGTCCGCGGGTGGACCGCACGAGGCTGTCGGCAACGGCAGCCCTAGATGGATGGCCGCCTCCCCGGGCCGCGCAAGCAACCCGGGAGACAGAACCCGGCGTACAGGCCGACTCTTCCGCCGCCTAGCTTGAGTGAGACCCCCTGATCTGCGAAACAGCAGGTCAGGGGGTCTTTCTCTTTGATCCACCCAGGGTTGTCATTCCAGGGTGGTTCTGCCTGTTCGGGCCCGTTTCCCAGCGCTCTGTGGCGATGATGTGGCGGCGGTGGCGACCGGGTCTACCGCTCCGCCTGCCCGAGGACCAGGTCCCGGTACGGGAGCGAAACCGTCGGGTGGCCGACGATGCCCAGGGCCTTCTCGATCTCTTCGACCAGTTCGGCGGCTCCGTCCGGGGCGGCCCGGACCACTTCCGTCTCCACGAAGACACCTGCCCCTGCCACGGTGTCGATGCTGACGGAGACGCCGGGGATCTCCGGGTGGCGGTGGGTGACGCGGGTCTTCACCACCCGGACCAGCTCCCGCATACCGATGTTCTGAAGAAGCCGTTCTGCACTGATCGCCTGCGCGGCCCCGGCGAGGACCGCGTTCGTCTCGACCTTGGACACCATGTCGTCCTCGCGGTGCGTGGTGCCGTTGGATGCGGGCTTGTAGGTGATCTCGGCGAAGTCGCCCCGTCGCCGGACCCGCAGACACTCGACCGTCTGCATGTAGTCGATGTCCGGTCGGCTGTAGTAGGTGTCCTCCTCGGTCACGGGGGCTTCCGGCCGGTAGCCGAGTTCGGCGAGCAGTCGCGTGATGCCGCTGCCGTCGTCGGGAAGCTCCCGCTTGCGTTCCACCTCAGTGGTTTCTGTCATGTCGGTCATTCTCCCGAGTTCACCGCCGCGTACATCCGGGCCAGGCTCGCGTGACTGCACCATCGCTGGACCGAGTCCATCGCCCTTCCCAAGGTGTCCGAATCAGCGAGCGGAACGTTCGAGAAGAGCACCAGTTGCTTGGCGTCCCGCAGCGGGTTCGGCAGAGCCCGCCGCAGGTACCGGTTGTAGTAGCCCCGATCCCGCTGGGTCACGTCCGACACCTGCACGGGCATCAGGACGGTCCGGTCCGGCCGGCTCGCCTCGGTGGAGCTGACCGCGAACGCGGCGAGCAGTGCGTCGAGCGTCATGTAGGCGTAGGTCTCACGCCCCTCCCGGGTGGTCCAGTGTTCCCAGATCGCCCGGCACTCCCCGCCGCCACGCTCTGCCGTGGCGAGGAACTGCGAGAGCGCGATGTCCGTGCACTCGTCGAAGATGTCCCCGTCCACCGTGAAGTGGTCGCCGTAACGCTCGCTCAGGGCGAGCATCATGCGCTTTTGCGACTCGGGCAGCCACTCGGCGTCCGTCGGGCGGTAGTGCACCCGCTTGTGCCCCGTCCGGGCGTCGATCCAGTCCGCAGCCATCTGCCCGTCGAGGAACGGCACGAAGCCGAGAGCCCCGGACCGCCATGCATGGTCCCTGAAGGTGATGTAGTGCCGCTGCACCTCCCGGAAGATCCCGACCGGCGCGGAGACGAACACGGCAGTTCCGGTCGCGAGCTCACCGATGGGGACGATGCGGGAGTCCTGGCGGGTGACCACCTCGTCGTGGGCACCGTGGTACGGGTGCGTCCCCTCCCGGAGGTACTGCGGCAGGAACATCCGGAGGAACTGGATCCAGGACCTCGCGGCATAGGTCTGCACCGAGCGTTCGTGCAACGACGCGCCGTCGACGGCGTACACGTCGCGATAGGCGAAGAGGCCGCCCGGCCGGAGCACGGTCGGGATGGTGCGGATCATCGAGTGCAGCCCGTTGTACCCGCCGCCGTAGCTGTAGACCTCGTGCAGCAGTGCGGACGCGCTGATCACGTCGACGGGTTCCGGGAGCAGCGTCGCGATGTCCTGCGCGAACCCACTGACCAGGTCGACCGTGCCCACCTTGCGGAACTCGGTCATCGCCTCGTTGAGTGAAGCCGACACCACCCCGGGAACCTCCACGAGCGTGAGGTCCACGTCTCGATGGGTGCTGCCGTTCGCGGCCAGCTGCGAAGCAAGAAAGATGACCGCCGAGCCTCCGCCAGGCCCGATCTCGACCGCCTTGGGACGGTTGCTCTGAACCCGCTGGAGGGCCTGGTAGGCCAGGAAGCCCTTCTCCTCCCCGTGCGCGTTCGCGGCCACGTCGAGGTAGCCGGCATCCGTCTTCGTCTCGGTGGCGAACTTCGATCCGTTCAACTGTCCACCCCAGAAGTTGAGTTGGTTTGTTGGATCGCTTACTTGGGGGTCTTCGCTCGGGCGGCGTCGAGCTTTCGCCGCAGCCGGTACCGCCGTGCGAGCTGACGCCGGTGAGGGCTGAACATCGTCACAGGCCAGGTGAACTGGAGGTGCACGCCCCACAGCCAGGCGAGCGTGTTGCGCGGTTCCGTTCCCTAGAGCACCGGCTTTGTGTCCTAGGTCAGAAGGTAGAGCAGTGAGAAGTGCTTTCGGCTCGAATGTCGGTGCACTAGTGTGCTCCTGAGTGACTATCACCTCGACTGAGGAGTAGCGCATGGCCAGCCCAAAGACGTTCACCGCGATCGCTGACCACTACCGACAGGCGATCCTCACGGGCGAACTCGTGTCCGGTGAGAAGCTCCCCACGAACAGGGAGATGTGCCAGCGGTGGAACGTGGCGACAGCAACCGTCAGTAGGGCCTTGAACCAGCTGCTGGTTGAAGGACTCATCAGGACCAGCCCCCGTGGAACCTTCGTGGCGGACGAAGCGACAGCAACCGCAACAGGACGGGATCGGCTGTCGATGGTCCAGCGGCTGAGGTCCAGCCTGATGGAAGGGGAGACCAGCCGGGTGACGGCTGCCGAGTTGGTTGTCCCGCCGTTGTACGTGCAGGACATCTTCAATCTCGACCCCGGCGACCAGCTTGTTCGACGTGAGTACGTCTCGGGCCGGGGTAAGACCAGGACGATGCTGGCGGTGGTCTGGTATCCGGCGCACTTCGCGGCTCTGGTGCCTGACTTGCTCTCGACGGCCCCCAGTAAGAACGCGGGGCTCACCGCGAAGGTGCTCGATGCGTCCGGCCGGACGATCACACATGCCCGGGACGACATGCACGCCCGGGAGTGCGATGCCCGGGAGGCATCAGCGCTGGGGCTCCGGGTGGGATCGCCGGTCCTGGGGGGTGTCCACCGCTGGTCGGACGACGAAGGCGTGATCGAGTTCGGTCTCTGGGTCGTGCCGACGCGCGTCACGATCGGCTACGAGTACGGCTCCTGAGTCACTACCGAACGAAAGAACCGCCCTGGCCTACTCGGCCGGGGCGGTTTGCTTTGATTCGAGCGTTCAGAGCGGCGCGAGGAGCGGGTTGCCAGTCGCGACAGGTTCAGGTCGGGGAGCGGGAGCGGACATGGGAACCGGGGGCGTGGCCTTGGTCGGACGGTAGGTGTCCATGCGGACGACCGTGGCCGGGCGTTCGTCACGCCGGGTTCGCGGCCGACTGAGCGGAGCGTGACCGGCCTTATCGTCAGCGAGGGTGTAGACCGTGGCCGGGCGGCCAAGGCCGGAGCGGTGGTGAAGGGGGCGGCGGCCCGGGACCGGAAGGCCCTCGAAGCGGTCTTCTTCACGATCGCGTGGCGATCTGGCCCCGCTGGAGGGCATCGCCGCAGGTCATAGCCCATATGGCGACAGTTCCCGGCGTACAGGCCGACTCTTCCGCCCCCTTTCCCGCCCGCCGGTCAGGCGGGGCGGGCGCCGACCGCGTCGCGGATCTGGTCGCCGAGGCCGCCGTTGACGCGGGCGCAGTTGGCGCAGCAGAAGAACATGCCGGCGACTTCGACGCCGTGGCCGACGATGCGGACGTCGCACTGTTCGCAGCGTGGGGCGAGCTTCTCCATCGCGCACTCGAAGCTGTCGAAGGTGTAGGTGTCGCCGGTGACCGTCCTGATCTCGAAGGCCAGCCAGTAGTCGTTGCCGCAGGTGACGCAGATGGCCATGGCGGCCGTCTCCTTCCGGTGGGGCCGACCCCGGCGGGGCGGCTCGTCTCCCAGTGTCGAAGGCCCGGTCGGCGGCGGCCACCCGGAGGGGGCGGGCGGGGGCTCAGCCGGAGCCGGCGGCGAGGTCCTCCAGGGCGCGGACGGCGCGGTCGGCGTCGGCGGCGGCGACGAACAGGTGGTCGTGGTGGAAGCCGGCCACCACGTTGCAGCTGATGCCCTCCTCGGCGAGCCGGCCGGACACGGCGGCGGTCAGTCCGACGGCCTCCAGCGCCGAGTGGATCCGCAGGGTGATCCAGGCCGCCACGTACTCGTAGCGCAGCCCGAGCGCGTCCGCCTCCTCCTGGGCGATCACCATCGTGACCCCCTCGGGTTCGGCGACGGTCACCACCGGCCGCATGCCGGCGGGCACCCGGGCGGGGAGCGTGCAGTAGACGTACCGCCCGGGGTTGAGCTGCGGGCTCATGCCGCGCAGCAGCGTCGCGAGGTCTCGTTCTGCGGCCATGCCCGCCACCGTAGCGGCTGGGCGGGGGCTGCGCGGTGCTCCGTGGGCGTGTCGGAATCCGTTGACGAGCGACAGTCACCGATATATCGTCGAACTATCGAGACAGTGACTCGACTGCCTCGTTGAACCTCAGAGATTCGAGGAGGTGGGCGCGATGCGCTCAGAACGTCAAGGAAGGCGATTCCGCTGGGAGGGCCCGCGCGGCGGTGACGGTGGCGGCCCCGGTGGCCTCGGAGGCGGTCGGCGCCGCGGGCCGGGCCCGGGGCCGGAGTTCCGGGGGATGCCCGGGGAGGGCTTCGAGGGCCGGGAGGCGTTCGGCGGGTTCGGCCCGCCGTTCGGTGGCGGCGGTCCCGGCCGGCCGATG
>NZ_LFVW01000632.1:0-6677 GCF_001182915.1 Kitasatospora sp. MY 5-36 | reverse complement strand
GCCGGCGCCGGGTGCGCGAGCCGCGGCCGCGCCTGCAGGGCTGGTACGACCTGGCGCGCACGCCGACCTACCCCTCGCACCGGCCCGCGGTGCAGTTCGACCACGTGCTGGCGATCGGTGTGCCGCGGACGGCGGTCGGCCCGGCGGCGGCGCCGCGCGCGGTGGTGTCGGACCACCGCCCGCTGCTGGTCGAGGTGTCCCTGTAGGGCCTCTGGGTCCTCAGTGGCGCGCCAGGACCCCGGCCTGCTGCGGGAGGTGGACGGTGGCCGCGCCCCGGGGTGCTCCGGGCCCGAGCGCGGGCGGCGGGTCGAACTGGAGCAGCAGCATGGCCGCGTCGTCGCCGAGCTGGCGCCCGACGTGGCGCACCACGTCCTCGTGCAGGCGCTGCAGGACGTCGGCCGGGCGGCCGGCGGCGCAGTGCGGGAGGCGTTCGGCGAGCGGGTAGAAGACGCCGGCCCGGTCGCGGGCCTCGATCACCCCGTCGGTGAACAGCAGGACCCGGTCCTCGCCCTGGAGCAGCAGCCGGTGCACCGGCGGGCGGACGTCGGCCGGGTCGAGGACGCCCAGCGGCGGTACGGTCTCGGCGAGTTCGAGCGGGCTGACCTCGCCGCCGCGCAGCAGCAGCGGGGCCGGGTGGCCGCAGTTGACGATCTCCGCGGCGCCGTCGGGGCGGACGCCGATCAGCACCAGGGTGACGAACTCCTCCTCCACGCCCGGGTGGTCGTTCTCGTGCAGGGCGCGGTCGAGGCTGACGGCCAGCCAGCCGGCCACCCGGTCCAGGGCGGCCTCCTGGTGGGCGGCTTCGCGGAAGGCGCCGAGCACGGCGGCGGCCGTCTCCACCGCGCCGAGGCCCTTGCCGCGGACGTCCCCGACCACGGCCCGCACCCCGTGCCGGGTGTTGACCACCTCGTAGAGGTCGCCGCCGATCCGGGCGTGCGCGGCGGCGGCCTCGTAGTGGACGGCCGCCCGGACGGTGCCGACCCGTTCGGGGACGGGCCGCAGCAGCACCCGGCGGGCGATCGAGGCGACCAGCTGGGCGTCGGCCAACGCCTGTTCCTGGCGCAGTCTCAGGGTGGCGCTGACCCAGCCGATCGCGGCGACGAGCAGGATCGCGAAGACGCTGGCGGCGTGCACGGACTCGCCGAGCGTGTCGCTGCGGAAGGCCATCAGGAAGGCCGCCGCCTCGGTGCCCAGACCGATGGCGAGCGGGTACCAGGTTCGGCGGCTGACCACGGCGGCCAGCGCGGGTACGGCGGTGAGGGCCGGTTCGACCGTCACCTCGGTGCCGCTGAGGTAGTCGAGGGCGACGATCAGCACCATGCCGATGAACGGCAGCGCCAGCGCCGTCCTCGGCCAGGTGCCGGTCGCGCGCGGAGCGGGCCCCGGTGTCGGCCCGGTGAACCGCTCTCTGATCCATCCGGTCGCGCTCAACTTCGGTCTCTCCAGCAGAAGACGCCGATGCCCGAGGGCACCTGCGGTGATGACTGAGGGTCAGGGAATACGGGCCTCGCTGGCGGCCGGAGCACGGGGGTTGACCGGTTACCGACCCCACAATAGGCGCGAAACGTGCATGACGCACAGGTTTCGGGCACTGGCGTGATGACTTGGATGCTCTGTGTGACTCAATAGTCACTGTTCCCGATCAGGAGCCGTTCCAACTCTTTTCGGTCGGGAAGTCCTACGGGACGGACGATCCGTCCGCTGCGGACGTACAGGAAGGAAGCCGTGACCTGCTCGGGATCGACGCCCGCGTGCTCGGCCCAGGCCAGCCGGTAGACCGCGAGCTGCAACGGGTCGGCGGTCTCCTCCCGGTGGGTCTTCCAGTCCACCACTTCGTAGCGTGACGCACCACCGGATTCCGACAACGCGTCATCTTCCCGGTAGACCGCGTCGATCCGTCCCCGCACCACCCGTCCCGCCAGCACCAGCTGGAACGGCGCCTCCACCCGGTGGGGCTTGCGCTGCGCGTACGGGGTACGCAGGAACGCCTCCTTGAGCCGCTCCAGGTCCTGCTCGTCCTCGATGCCGTCGTCGTCGGCGCCGGGCAGCGCGCCGGGCTCGACCAGCAGCAGCGGCTCGATCCGGGACTGCACCCAGGCGTGGAAGCGGGTGCCGCGCCGGGCCGCCGGCTGCGGGGGGCGCGGCATCGGACGGGCCAGCTCGTGCGCGAAGCCGTCCGGGTCGGCGGCGAGGCGCAGCAGCTGGGTGGCGGACAGCGAGGCGGGCAGCGGCACGTCCCGCGCGGTGCGCCGGGAGCGCTCCAACTCACCCAGCAGCGCGGTCAGATCGCGGTCCCAGGAGGCGACCTGGCGCTGGTCCTCGGAGGTCAGCTCCTCGGCCTCGGGGGCCGCCGCGCCCGCCACCCGCGCGCGCACCACCTCGGCGACCCGGCGGCGGGCGTGCTGGGCGGCCGGGTCCAGCGGCAGCGGCCAGGGGCGCTCGACCGGGGAGGCCAGCGCCGGGTTCTCGGCGCCCTTCTCCGGCTGCTCGGCCCAGTGCTCGACCTCGCCGGCGCCGGGCCGCTCGCAGTGCTCGCGCAGCCGCTCCAGGAAGTCGGACGGGCCGCGGACGGTCTTCTGGCTCGGCCCCCACCAGTGCCCGGAGGCCAGCAGCAGCGACCGGGGGCGGGTGAACGCCACGTAGCCCAGGCGCAGTTCCTCGACGGCGGAGTGGTCGGCCAGCTCCTTCTTGAAGGCCGTCATCGACTTCCCGTTCCACCCGCCGCGCACGTCGGGCAGCGTTTCGGCGTCGCCGCGCAGGGCGTGCGGGAGCACGCGCTTGGTGCTCGTCCAGCGTTCGCGCGGGCTGGACGACGGGAACGCGCCCCGTACCAGGCCGGGGACGGCGACCACGTCCCACTCCAGGCCCTTGGACTTGTGCGCGGTGAGCACCTTCACGGTGTCCTCGCCGCCGGGCAGGCTGCTGTCCAGGCCGCGCTCGTACTCCTGGGCGGCGCGCAGGAAGCCGAGGAAGGCGGCGAGGCCCGGGTCGCCGTCGAGGTCGGCGAAGGAGGCGGCGACGTCCAGGAAGGCGTGCAGGGTCTCCCGCCGCCGGGCGGCCAGGGCCTGTGGGGAGGCGGCGAGTTCGACCTCCAGGCCGGTGACGGACAGCACCCGGTGCAGCACGTCCATCAGCGGGTCGGCGAGCGAGCGGCGCAGGTCGCGCAGCTCGGCGGCGAGCCGGGCGAAGCGCACCCGCGCCTCGGCGGAGAACGGCAGGTCGTCGGGCTTCCCCTCGTCGCCGGCCGAGGCGTCGAGGAAGGTCTCCACCGCGTCGGCCAGCGAGACCACCTCGGTCGGGTCGGCCTCGGCGACGGCCGCGGCCAGCGCCTCGACGCCCTCGGGGTGGTCGGTGCGCACCAGGTCGGCGGCCCGGCGGCCGAGCAGGGCGAGGTCGCGCGGGCCGATCCGCCAGCGCGGGCCGATCAGCAGGCGCACCAGCGCGGCGTTGGCGGTCGGGTCCTGCAGCACCTCGCAGACCGCCACCAGGTCGGCCACCTCGGGCAGCTGCAGCAGCCCGCCGAGGCCGACCACCTCGACCGGCACCTCCCGGGCGACCAGCGCGGCGTGGATGTCCGGGAAGGCCGCGCCGCCGCGGCACAGCACGGCGATCCGGCCGGGCGCGGTGCCGGTGCGCACCAGGTGGGCGATCGAGTCGGCCAGCCAGTCGACCTCCTCGGCGTGGGTGGGCAGCAGCGCCGCGCGCACGTAGCCGTCCCGCTCGGCGCCGGGGGCCGGGCGCAGCGCCTCCACACCCTCGTGCATCTCCCGCAGCGGGACGGCGAGTTCGTTGGCGAAGGCGAGCAGGCGGCCGCCGCTGCGGCGGTTCTCGCTGAGCGCGTAGCGGTCGGCGGGGCGGCCGTCGGCCTTCGGGAAGTGCCGGGGGAACTCGTCGAGGTTGGCCACCGAGGCACCGCGCCAGCCGTAGATCGCCTGGCAGGGGTCGCCGACGGCGGTCACCGGGTGGCCGCTGCCGGTGCCGGTTCCGTCGCCGGGGGCGCCGAACAGGCCGGCCAGCATCAGCCGCTGGGCGACCGAGGTGTCCTGGTACTCGTCCAGCAGCACCACCTTGAACTGGCCGCGCAGCAGCTCGCCGACCTCCGGGCGCTGCTGGGCGAGGCGGGCGGCGGCGGCGATCTGGTCGCCGAAGTCCATCAGCCCGGCGGAGCCCTTGCGGCGCCGGTAGTCCTCGACGAGGCGCAGCAGTTCCAGCCGGGCCCGGGCGGTGGCCGGGACGGCCCGCAGGTCGTCGTTGGTGAGCTTGACGGTGGCGAGGGTGTCCAGCAGCCGTTCGTCGAACTCGCGCAGGGTCTGCGGCTCGACCAGGTGCTCGGCGAGTTCGCCGTCCAGTGCGGTCAGGTCGGCGACCAGGTTGGCGAAGGTGCCGGTGAGGGCGGGGAACGGGCCGCGGGCGGTGCGCAGCACCTTGGCGGCGAGCTGGAAGCGGGTGGCGTCGGCGAGCAGCCGGACGTCCGGCTCGATGCCGATCCGCAGGCCGTGCTCCTTGAGCAGGCGCCCGGCGAAGGCGTGGTAGGTGGAGATCTCCGGGTCGCCGAGCGGCTCGGCGCCGTCCCGGTCGACGACCCCGGCCCGCAGGAGGGAGGCGCGCACCCGCTCGGAGAGCTCGCCGGCGGCCTTGTTGGTGAAGGTGAGGCCGAGCACCTCCTCGGGCCGGACCGCGCCGGAGCCGACCAGCCAGACCACCCGGGCGGCCATCACCGTGGTCTTGCCGGAGCCCGCGCCGGCGACGATCACGGCCGGCTCCAGGGGGGCTCCGACCGCCGCCATCTGCTCCCGGTTGAACGGGATGCCGAGCAGCTCCTTGAGCTGGTCGGGATGGCTGAGCACGGCGGTCACCCCGCAACCGTAACCGGAGCGTCGGACAGGATTCACTCCACGAGCTGCGCCCCGTCGCGCTGGGCGGAGCAGCTGCGGCGGAAGGTGCAGCGGTCGCAGCCGCCGCCGGTCTGCGGGACGAAGCGCTCGGCGAGGACCTTCCCGGCCGCCTCGGCGAGCAGGTTCTCGATCCAGGGCTCGCCCTGCGGCGGCTCCTGGTGCTGCACCTTGGGGGTGTCCTGGGCGGCCTTGGCGGCGGGCTCGCGCAGGTGGACGAGTTCGGCGCCGCCGGTGTCCGGCGGGTGCCCAGGGAAGCCGGGCAGCTCGTTGAGGGCGCCGGCCCGGACGGCGAGCTGGTAGACGGCGAGCTGCTTGTGCTCGGGCAGCGACCTGTCGGTGGGTATCTGCTTGCCGGTCTTGAAGTCGACCACGTAGGCGCGCCCGGCGGAGTCCTTCTCCACCCGGTCCATCGAGCCGCGGATGCGCACCGAGACGCCGCCGACGTCGAGGGTGACGTCGAAGCCGTGCTCGGTGGCGACGAGGTCCCGGCCGCGCTCCAGGACGTGCCAGTTGAGGAAGCGCTCCAGGGCGGCGCGGGCCTCGGTCTTCTCCTGCTGGGACTTCCAGGGCGCGTCGAAGGCCAGCGCGTCCCAGACGGTGTCCAGCCGCTCCATGAGCACGGCGAGGTCGGCGGGGGTGCGGCCGGAGCCGACCTCGTCGGCGAGGGCGTGCACCACGTTGCCGAAGCCCTGGGCGGCCGAGCCGGCGCCGCGCGCCTTGACCTCCTTGTCCAGGAACCACTGCAGGGAGCAGCTCTCCAGCTGTTCCAGCCCGCTGCCGGACAGCCGGACGGGCGCGTCGGCGCTGCGCAGCGGCTCGGCGGCGGCGGTCGGGTCGTCCAGGCCCCACCAGCGCTCGGGGCGGGCGGCGGGCACCAGCGGCTGCCCCTCCTCGTCGGTGGCGGCGGCGAGGGTGGCGAGGCGTTCGGCGGCGGCGCGGCGCAGTTCGGGCGAGCGGGCGGGGTCGACGGTGACGGCGCGCAGTTCGGCGACCAGCGCGGCGACGGACAGCGGGCGGCGCGGCCGGTGGGTGACGTCCTCGACGGTGACCGGCGGGGTGCGGCGGACGACCCTGCCGGTCCTGGGGTCGACGTCCTCGCGGTAGAGCTCGCGCAGGAAGCGGGACGGTTCGTCGCCGTCGTCGGCGGGGGCCTTGACGGCGGTGACGATCAGCCGTTCCTTGGCGCGGGTCGCGGCGACGTAGAAGAGCCGGCGCTCCTCGCCGAGCAGCGCGCCCGGGGAGAGCGGTTCGGCGAGGCCGTCGCGGCCGATCCGGTCGGCCTCCAGCAGGGAGCCGCGGCGGCGCAGGTCGGGCCAGAGGCCGTCCTGGACGCCGGCCACCACGACCAGGCGCCACTCCAGGCCCTTGGAGCGGTGGGCGGTCATCAGCCGCACCGCCTCGGGGCGCACGGTCCGGACGGTGAGGGTGTCGGCGGCGATGTCCTGGGCTTCGAGTTCGGCGAGCAGGTCGAGGGCGCTGCGGTGGCCGGTGACCTGTTCCTCGGCGCGGGCGGCGGTCTCGAACAGGGCGCAGAGCGCGTCCAGGTCGCGGTCGGCGTTGCGGCCGGCCGCGCCGCCGCGCAGGGCGGCCCGTTCCAGTCGCTCGCGCCAGCGGCGGCTGCCGTCCCACAGCTCCCAGAGCGCCTCCTCGGCGGTGCAGCCGCCGGCCAGCAGTTCGCGGACCTTGCGCAGCAGGGTGCCGAGGTCGCGGGCGCGGCGGGCGTGCGCGGGGTCGAGGGCGACGAGGCGCTCGGGTTCGGCGAGGGCCTCGCGGATCAGTTCG
>NZ_LFVW01000062.1:0-32671 GCF_001182915.1 Kitasatospora sp. MY 5-36 | reverse complement strand
CATCGACGCCTCGCGCCGACGCGCGGTCCGGCTGCGCGACGCGTGGGTCCTCGCCGCGCTGCTCGCCGCCGCGGGCGACCCGGCCGGCACCGCGCGGGTGCAGGGGATGACCACCGTCTGCCGATGGGCGGCCGGCAGCGAGGAGACCCGCAAGGTCCAGCGGCACCGCTACCTCGCCGCAGCACGCCGCTGGTGCGAGCAGCACGGCGCCGACCCCGCCACCATCACCGCCGCCGACCTGCTGGCCCCGGGAGCCGA
This sequence comes from Kitasatospora sp. MY 5-36, assembly GCF_001182915.1. Classification (NCBI taxonomy): domain Bacteria; kingdom Bacillati; phylum Actinomycetota; class Actinomycetes; order Kitasatosporales; family Streptomycetaceae; genus Kitasatospora; species Kitasatospora sp. MY 5-36. Next base: position 32,413 of record NZ_LFVW01000062.1, on the reverse strand, counting down.
CTGATGACCATCGCCCTGCCCTGTCTCGACGAGACCCTGGACACCGAAACCGCCGGGGCGAAGGCCACCGCCCTCGCCCGCCTAGCCGCCGTCGGGCTGCCCGTCCCCGCGGGAGTCGTCATTCCCGCAGGTCACCCCGAGGAGCAGCTCGCGGCCGCCACCCGCGAGGTCCTCGCCCGTTGCCCGGCCCCGTACGGGCTGATCGCCCGCTCCTCCTCCGCAGCCGAGGACGGAAGAGAGGCGTCCTTCGCCGGCCTGTTCACCTCCCGCATCGTCCCGGCCAAGCCCGCCGCGCTACTGGACGCCATCCGCGCCGTTCGCGCCTCCGCCCACCACCCGACCGTTACCGCGTACGGCCAAGCCATGGGGGTAACCGGTCTGCCGCGCATGGCCGTTCTCGTGCAGGCGGTCCTGCGACCGGCTTGCTCCGGTGTCCTGGCCGCCGCCGTCACCGGCGGCCGGTGCACCCGCTGGCGGATCGAGGCCGTCCGCGGCCTGGCCGAGCAGCTCGTCTCCGGTCATGTGGTCGGCGAGATCCACGTGGGCGGCCCCGGCCACAGCGCCACCGTCCGGCCCGCCACCCAGGAGGTCATCCAACTTCCCGCTAAGGAACATGAGTTGGAGATTCCGCCGGGCGAGTGGGTAGGCCTTGGCACGGTAGCCGGAACTCGGGCCAAGATCCAGACCTCCAGCGCGGGCGTGCTGCACCTGTACACCCCGGCCGCCCTGGCGGACCAACCCGCGCTCACCGCCGCAGCACGCGCTCAGCTCCTCACGGCCGCCGCCCGGGCCGCCGAGGCCCTCGGCCTGGAGCGCGTCGACGTCGAGTGGGTGATCGACGCCGATGGCAGCCTCCACGTCGTGCAGGCCCGCCCGCTCACCGTGCCGCTCACCGACCACACCGCCGCTCGGACGACGGCCGACGACGACCGGGTGCTGCACGGGATCGCGGCCGCCCCCGGCACCGGTACCGGGCCCGGCGTCCACGCCTTCGGCGATGCCGGCATCGCCGACCAGGTGCTGGTCTGTGACGCTCTCGGCCCCGAAGCCGTCCCGGCGCTCCTCATGGGCCCTGCCGCCGTCGTGGCCACCACCGGCGGCGAGCTCTCCCACACCGCGATCATCACCCGCGAGCTCGGCATCCCCTGCGTCACCAACGTCACCGACGCCCGCAAGGCGATCGCCACCGGCACCGTCGTCGAAGTCGACGGCGGCGCCGGCACCGTACGCCCCGCCCCGACCGTCCCCGCTCAGCGCACCAGCTCCCAGACCCAGTCGCTCTCCGCCACCGCGGTGCTCGTCCGAGCCTTGGGCCAGCCGGTGCCCGACGACGGCCGCGCCGCCACCCTCCTCTGGCACGACGAGCACACCCCCGCCCTCGACCTGGCCGGGTACGGGAGCCACGGCCCGCACCCCGTCGGCCTGCTGGTGACCGGCGACTTCTCCGCGCCGGTCACCGTCCCGCCCGGGTGCAGCCCGATCCGCCTGCCGGGTTTGGGCATGCTGCTGTGGCCCCAGGACGCCCCGTCCCCGCCCACCGAGATCGCTGTCCTGGGCCCCGACGGACAGGTCCTCCACCGCAGGACGGTGACCCGGTGACCCCCGTCGGACTCCTCGGCGACGCGACGGCGCTGATCGTCGACTGGGACGGCACCGTCGCGGACACCGCCGCCGCCCGCCACGCCGCCCTTCAGGCCGCACTGGCACCGCACGGCGTCACCGTCGCTGCCGGCCGCTATCGGGCGCCGGCCGGCCTGCCCGTGCGCGAGGTGATCGCCCAGCTCACCGCCGACTTCGCCGACGGCTTCGCAGCCCTGGCGGCCGGCATGCGCACCCTCACCATCCGCGACGGCCGGCTCGTCCCGGCCCACGCCCCCAGCCCCTCTGGAGCTCCCTGTGCCGCGCAATCCTGACGACCAGTCGACCGGGCCGCAGTCCGTACTCGCCGTGTTCGCCCACCCCGACGACGCCGAGCTGTGGGCCGGCGGCACCCTCGCCCTCCACGCTCAACATGCGCCCGTCCACATCGCCGTCCCCCTCCACGGCCCGGTCCGCGACGCGGAGGCCAAGGCCGGAGCAGCCGTCCTCGGCGCCACCCTCCACCAGGTCGCCGAACTCACCCCGTCCGCGATCCGGGCCCTGCTCGTCCAGCTGAAGCCGCACGTCGTCATCACCCATCCCGTCCTCGACACTCACGCCGAGCACCGGCACACCGCCGAGGCCGTCCTCGAAGCCCTGCCCGAGGCGAAGATCGAAACCGGCCGACCGCGGCGCCTCTACACCTGCGACACCTACAACTCCCTCACCCTCGTCGGCCCGGTCACCCCCACGGTGATGGTCGACGTCACCAGGACCTTCGACACCAAGATGCGGGCCCTGCACTGCCACGAGTCCCAGCCCATCGACGACCACTTCGGCCCCATGGCCGAAGACCTCGCACGCCTGTGGGGCAGGCGCAGCGGCGCTGGACACGCCGAGGCGTTCACCGCCCTTCCCGTCCTCGGCCGCCTGCCCGGTGCCACCCACCTGTGATGTCGGCCGCCTGCCGCCGTACCCCCCGACGGAGGGTGGGCCCCTCGTCTGCAGAGCAACGGAGGAATCGCCGCGTGATGAAGATCAGCCAGGTATTCGGGCCGACGGTTCAGGGTGAGGGGAGCGCTGCCGGACGGCACTGCCTCTTCGTGCGAACCTTCGATTGCAACCTGGAGTGCAATTTCTGCGACACCGCGTACACGTGGGCGGTGACGGACGAGAAGGCGGCCAAGTCCCGCAGCGGGAAGCGCTACGAGCGCGACGAGCCCCTGTACGGACTCAAGCACATGGACGCCGCCGCGGTCCTCGACCGGCTGAGGGCGCTGTGGGACATCGAGCACCGGCCGACGATCATCGTGATTTCCGGCGGCGAGCCGATGATGCAGCAGCGGGAGCTGGTGCCGCTGCTGGAGCAGCTGCGCGGCTGGGGCCACGAGGTCCACATCGAGACTGCCGGTACCATCGCCCCCCTCGCGGAGTTCAACGAGCTCGTCACGCAGTACAACGTCTCCCCGAAGTTGGCCAGCAGTGGCAACCGGCTTTCCAAGCGGTTCAAGCCGGAGGCGCTCGCTGCTCTTCGGGACAGCGGCCGGGCCTGGTTCAAGTTCGTCGTCACCGAGGACTGGGAGACGGACCTGGCAGAGATCGACCGGATCGTCGTAGATGTGGCGCTGGCGCCGCAGCGGGTGATGGTCATGCCGGAAGGGTCGGACGGCCGAACCAACATCACCACTGCCCAGAAGATGGTCGACGCCGCTCTTCGGCGGGGCTTCGGACTTTCCTTCCGGAACCACGTTTTCCTGTGGAACGAGGACCCTGACCGGTAGCACGGCGACGGCGTCCTCGGCGCGGTCGTGATCCTCGTACGCTGATCTGCCGCGGACCCGCATGTCAGCCGAACCTGCCCGGCGAGTTCGCGGCCGAGGGTGCAGGCCAGCAGGTCCCCTGTGCCTCGCGGCCCATTGTGGCCGCGAGGGCACGGCATCGCTGGCGCAGCCCTCGCCAAGGGTCATACCGGCCTCGATGATGGCGGCGTCGAGGTCGATCTCCCGCTGAAATTTTCGGCGTCGGAGTCACCGATGACCAGCAGTGGGCGGGTCTCCCGAGCTCAGGTCGTCTTGAGTGCAGCCGCCGACATCGAAGGCGACGTCGACCTCATCATGGCCGGCTGTCATGGCATGTCGTGGTTGGTTCACGGGGTAGGGCAACTCCGAGGATCCGGCACCGGCGTGAAGGAACGGGATCGACGGATCCTTCAGCTTCGCTGGCAGTATTAAGTGTAACAATAAGCACTAACTCGCTGTACTCAGTCATTGCTGACTTCGTTCATCTCGTGGGACTGGGGTCGTCGACGGGGCCGATTCTTGGATTACCCCTGGTGGTTGGTCGGGTGGCCCTCGGAAATTCGGGCGCTCGGGTGCCAGTGCCGCGAGGATTGATGACGCGCCGGTGCTTGTGATCAGGGTGAGCCGATGAGTTCGGATATGGCCGTCGCGTTGGCCGGTGAAATTCGGCAGGCGTGTGCTACACCGGGGGAACTCGCACCTGGAGGGGGCGGCGCCCGCCCGGAGCATCCCACTCCTTCTTGGTGCAGACAGACGTATATGCGGATAGTCGTGTGGGAGATGGCGGATGCGATCACTGCAGCCGGCGGAGCGGGAGGATCTCATTCTTGGTGTTCCTCCAGAGAATGAACAGAGGATTTGGGAGCGGCTGGCAGAGGAGGACGCGGTCTCGGCCGGACTCGTGGGGAGCTTGACGGCGGATGCCGGAACGGACGGCGGGTCAGTGCGTGCACACCTGGAATCGGCGGCACACGAGAAAACGGCAGGCGCTTGGGAGGCGCAGACGGATCAGTTGCCCTTGTGGCCCGAAAAGGGAACGGCTGAGCCGGCAGGTGCTCGGCTGGTGACGGACCAGGTCGGGCTGCCCGATCTCAGGGTGCAGCTCCGTGAGGTGATGGAGGCCTGGAAGGAGATCGTGCCCGCGGGGCGCAGCACGGCCGACGATCTGCGAGTGATCCTGGAGGCCGATGTCGAGGCGCTGCGGGTTCGGTGGCAGCAGGTTGCCGCGAAGTCGGGTGGACCTGTGATGCGGGACGTGCAGGGGGCGACGGTACTGCCTGCCGCAGGGTACGGTGCGGAGGCCGTCAACGCAGCTCTTCGCGATGCCGAGCGATGCGACCCAGACCTTCGCGGACTGGAGGAATGGCGCCAACTTGGGGCCGTACGGGAAGCGGTTGGCCGACTGTGGCGAACTCTCGCGCTGAGGGCAGGTGAATGTGCCGGTCGGCTCTTCGCCGACCACCGTGTCTCCGAGTTCCTTCGCAATGTGTCGATCCGCGCCTGCGAGACGATCGCCCGGCTCGCCCAACTGGCCTCCGACCGGCTGCGCCGCGGCCAGATCGGGCTGCCGAGCGCGGAGGCCCTCCTGGTTCTCGGCAACGCGGCAGGTGCCTACAGCATGTCCGCGCGGCGTCAGGATGGAGGTCCCGCCGCCGGGACTCCGTCCATCACCGTCGATGTTCCCGAGCTGCGGCGGATGGGCGAGGCGCTGCAACGGCCTGGCCCGACGGCCGCGCAACCAGGAAGCGTCTCGGCGAGAGCGGCCACGGCGCGGTCGGCCCGTACGTCCCCGAGGCGGCCGACCGCCGCTGCGGGTGAGCGGCCGGCGCACCTGCGACGCGGCGGATCGTCCGTCCAGCCGGGGCGCACGCCCAAGCAGAGGTGAGCCGAGGCCGGGAGCGAACTCGGCGAGTTCATCCGATCCGGTGAACCGCCCTGCTGTCAGGCCCGTGTTTTCCACAGCAACCCCGGTCGGTACCCCGAACCGGTGCGAGCTGTGCTCGTCTGTCTCCGCACCGCCATCCCATCGGAGGACCGAATCATGAACCCGAACCCGAACCAGCCGGACGTCGAACAGGCGGCCGCCACCGCCCTGAGGACGGCCGCCACTGCCGCACACGCGCTCGCGGACCTGGCCGTCCGCGACGACCGCTACGACCAGCTGGCCGCTCTCACCGCCGCCTCCTACGCCACCGAGGCGACCATCTACCTCCCACTGCCCGACCGCGATCCCGAGGACGGCGACCGCCTGGCCGACCACGACCTGGTCGGCCACTTGGCCGACCTCGCCGACGCACTCGACGAGCTCGCCCGGCGCTCGCCCGGCGTCCGGCGGATGCGGGACCGTCACATGGCCGCCCTCCACGCCCGGGACGCCGCCGCCGCACTGCGCGATGCCCTGCCGGTCGAGCAGGGAGGGGCCGGATGACGGACGTCACCTGGGGTGATTTCGTCACCCTGGCCTTTTCCAGGATGGAGTACGCCCTAGCGGCCCTCACCCTCGCCGACGCCGATTGCCCGAGCACACCAGGTCAGCACGCCGCCCGCAGTGAGGCGCTGGCGGACGTCTTCCAGCTGCTCCACCGCGGCACCAGCCGATTCGGACCCCTCGCTCCCGACCCGCTCGGCATCGCCGAAGGCGACGTGGCCCGACTGCACAGCAACGTGGAGATCCTCGGACGGTTGCTGCGGGACGAGGCCTTCTACGCGTGGCCCGAGCCTGACCCGGCAGCGTCGCACCTGGCCGAAGCCGTGGGCTTCCTCCGCTTCGCCGGAGACTTGCTCGCCAGCCACCACGGGCCGGACGGAGAGCCCCGCAGCCCCTACGCCGCGTACCTGGACAGTGCCGGGGTCGCGCGCCACATGGTTTCCCAGACGGCCGAACTCGCCAGCGTCGCCGGGCGGGTGGCCGTGCGGATCGGCCAGCTGTGCCCGTCCGACCGCCGGGTGATTCGCAGCCATGACGTGGCCTACCGCCTCAGGGAGCGCGCGGTGCTCATCGAGCGGGCGGCGATCGGCATCCAGCGCCAGCTCCACTCGCCCCGCCCGTCCGTCCCGGCTCCCGGTCTCACGCACCTCCCGCAGGCCGCCACGGCGCCGCCGCCCCCGGTCAGGCCGGGCGAGTCGCAGTACGAAGCGCTCCGGGCGGTCGGCGGAGGTTTGGAATGGCTGGCCGCCCACGTGGCGCAGCAAGCGTCCCAGCGCCTCCCGGACGCCACCGTCGCCGAATTGTCGATCGCCGCCGACCACTCCGCGGTGGCCCACCTGCTCACCGCCCGTCTGATCGAGCACACCCGGGATCTCCTCACGTCCGACCCGGTCGCCCAGGGCGTCGTGGATGTGGCCGGCGGCGCCTTGCGAGAGGCAGCTCAGGCCTGGCAACAGGCCGCGGCCAGTTGGAAGTCGGGCCTCGGCAGCGCGCCCGCGGCCTCGAACCCGCGCCTCGTCCGCGAGGCGGAGTTCGCGGTGGTCCGGCTCGGGCGCACCCTCTTCTCCCCGGGCTGGACTCGCCGCGACACCGGGCGGCGCGCCCCCAGGACCCCGCACGAGATCATCACGGCGCCGGGCGACGCAACCCACCTGCTCGCTGCCGCCCACGCTGTCCCCGCAGCCGGACAGATCCTCGCCGAACACGTCCCCCGCATCGGCTCCGCCCTGGTCCAGCGCGGAGCACTCCTCAGTTCCGATCCCGCCCACAATCCACGCGGCAGCGCGCCCTCCGACCAGTTCCGGGACGGTTGGACCAGGTGGTACCCGGCATCGCCCGAGCAGATCCGCCACATCACGAACGCCTACGACAGCGCCCGTCAAGCGTCCGCCGCAGCGCAGATCGCCACCGCGCGCGCGGCCGAAGCGGTCGGCCGCCCCCTCGGCCGGGCCGTGCTGGAGGCCGACCGCCGGAACACGCTCGGCTTCACCGGGGACCCCTTCTACGACACCCGCCGGGTGAAGGCCGCCGCCGCCCGTGCCCGCAGCACGACGGTGGCCCGCCCGTCGGACCCGGCGCGCCTGCCGGCCCACCGCGCGTCCGAGCTGTCCCGAGAGGTCGGTGCGCTCCATCCGCGGAGGAAGACCCGGTAGCGTCGGCCGGTCAGCTGTCGTCCTCGGTCGTGCACCAGGCGCTGGGCACCCTGCCGGGCAGTCGGTGCCCGGTCCGGTGTTCGCTCTTGGTGCAGCCGGCGAACGGCCCTCCCGGACCGCGCAGGTCGGCGATGTGCGGCCGGTAGTGGTCGCGGTACCAGACGCTGGGCCCGGTGTAGCCGCAGGTGGCGGGATCGGTGAGCTCCTGCCAGGCCAGCCACATCGCGTGCAGGACACCGACGGCGTCCCAGTGCTCGATCCACAGATGGCACCACCGGGATTCGGCGGATGCCTCGCCGAGGCAGCCGGGGACGAGGACGCCTTCGACCCACTCCGCGAGCAGTCTCAGCTCCGCGTCGCGCTGCTCACCTTCGAGGAGGAAGAGGAAGGGCGGGTACTGCCACTCGGTGCTCTCCTCCTGCTCTGCCTCGGCGTCGTCGGGTGTCTCGCTTCCGTGATCCGCCGATCCGGCGCTGGCCGAGCCGGACTCCCGGAGGTCCCGCAACTCGGCCTGAACGGCCTGGAGCATGGCCTTGAGATCGTCCACGTCCTCGGTGAGCACCCGATCCGCGGCTTCGTCAGTCATGGCGAGCCGACCTCCGGGCCTCCCAGGCGACGGCGGCACGCTTCGCGATGAGAGCCTCCTCGGTCTTCATCGCGGGGCCGAGGTGGGCCATGGCCGGTTCCTCGTACCAGGGGCGCAGCGCGATCTGGGCGACGGGCATGCCGGTGGACAGCAGCAGGGCGGTGCCGCGCTTCATGGCACGGACCTGGGCAGGTTCGAGGATCTGCTCGCGGTGCTCGCTGAAGGACGTCGAACCGCCGTCGCGGCTCCTGGAACGGGACTCGCGGATGACGTCGTGGTTGCCGACGAGGGTGGCGATGTCGTTGACGAAGCGCGGGTCGTCCAGGCCGACGCCGATCACCTTCTTCGTGGCCGCGCTCCACAGGGCGTCCATGCCGACCTCTCCCCAGGCCCGTACGCCCTGCCGGTAGGACTGGAGGATCGTGCAGGGAGTGATACCGCGTGAGCCGAGGTGGCTGTAGAGGTCGGGCAGGTCCTCGATCCGGCAAATGTTGGCCGCCTCGTCCAGGACCGCGCGCATCGGCTCGGGCAGGCGTCCGCCGTGGCGCTCTCCGGCCTCGGAGGCGGAGGTGAACACGGAGTCGGCCAGCGCGGCGACGACGGCGGAGGCGGCGCCGCCCTTCCTGCTGAGCAGGTAGAGGGTGTCCCGGCTGAGCGCGAACTCCTCCGGCCGGAACCGGGGCCGGTGCCGGTCGGGGAGCAGCCAGGCGAGCACCTTCTCGTCGCGCAGCGCGCTGACGGCGGTGCGGGCGTTCTGGTAGATGCCGGACTGGGTCTCCTCGGCGATGTTGATGGAGCTGTCGACCTGTTCGGCGAGGACCTCCTCGTGCTGGTAGAGGATCCGCAGCGGCGCCCGTTCCTTGGGGTCGGCCAGCCACTTGAGTACGTGCCGTACGGTGGCGCCGTCCCACCAGGCGGCGCGGAACATGCCGACCAGCAGGTCGCCGGCGCCTTGAGACCAGAACGGGTCGGCAACGTCCGACTTGACCTGGTTGACGAAGTGCCCGGCCAGGCGCTCGGCGCGGTCGAGCGTCTCGGCCTCGGAGATGATGTCCCACCACCATGCCCGCTCGATCCGGGCCACGCCCTGGGTGTCGAACGCCCAGACGTTGCCCGCCTTCCGGCGGGAGGCCAGGGTGGCGGCGTAGACGTCCGGCTTGTTGCTGGTCAGCAGCAGGGCCGCCGGGGCTTCCTCGGCGACCGGGATCGCGATCGTCGAGGACTTGCCGGCCCGGGGTGCCATCAGGGCGAGGTAGGTGTCCTCGTCGGACCCGCGCAGTTCCACGCCGGTCGGCAGGTGGTCGCCGATCAGCACACCACGGTCGTGCGGCGCGACGGCGCGAGGCCTGACACCGTGGAGGGAAGCGCGCAGCCGGATGGCGGTGCGGGCTGCGCGCTCGGGAGCGAGGTCGCGTACCTGGTGGAGGGTGGCGAGGTGGGAGGCGTTGTGGAACCAGCGCAGTCCCGTCCGCAGGCCCCAGAGAAGGCCGGCGAGGACGACCAGGTCGAGGAGTACGGCGCCGATGGCACTGGTGGTGGGGGAGTTCGGCCAGACGGAGTGCCAGTCGCGCGTCATCTCGAAGACGGTGAAGGGGCTGAGCGGCGGGATGTCGGCTCCGGCAATGGCGGCGCAGACGGAGGCACCGGTCCAGGTGGAGGCGGACAGGACCACCGAGCCGCCGGCGAGGGCGCCGCCGGCGAGCCACGCCCGGTCGTTCTCGGTCATCATCGACGGGCTCCTTTGGGTGCGTTCCCGGCCGTGTCGGTGTGGTAGAGCCGGTGTTCGGTGGAGGTGAGTTCCATCGCGGCGGCGATGCCGGGCCTGGTGCCGAGCTTGATGAGGTACTTGCCGCGGCCGGGATGGACGTGGTCGGAGGCGTCGAGGCCGGTGCTGGTGGCCGAGGCCCAGGACGTGATCAGCAGGCGTTCCTGTTCGGTCAGGGTTCGTTTGCCGGAGACGCGGCCGAGTTCCTCGTCGGTCGAGCCGCCGATGACCCAGGTGTCGCACCGGTCCATCAGGCCTCTGGCCTTGGCCCGGTCCTCCTCGGTGGGCAGGGCTTCCATGTCCTGGAGCGAGTGCGTGACGTAGATGGTGACGTCGTCGGTGGTGCGGTTGAGGCGGCTGATGGAGTCCATGGCGTCGACCAGGCCAGGGCCGGAACGCAGGGCCCGCCACATCTCGTCCATGGGCAGTACGAGTCGGCGGCGGATCACACCGAGGCTGCGGGCGCTGTCGATGGTGTTGTAGGTGTAGGCCCAGCTGGCGATCATCCCGGCGGACACGACGTCACGGCCCCGGGCCCGCAGGGCATCGATGTCGACCGACACCGCCGGGGCGTCCAGGTCGAGCGGCGTCGTGGTCGGCCCGTCGAACATGCCCTTGAGCGGCCCGTCGACCAGGTTGTCCAGCCCTGCCACGACCGAGCGGGTCAGGTCGAGGTACGTGTCGCCCTCGGCCGCCAGCTTGGCCCGCAGCGCCTCGGGGGCCTGGCGCAGGACGGTGGTGACGTCGGGGATGACCGGGTCGGTGCCCGGCGCGGCATCGGCGGCGAGCTGTACGGCGGTGGTGAGTGCGGAGCGTTCGATCTCGTCCGGCTGGCGGCCGAGCCCGCACCGGGTGGCCAGCAGGGCGCCGAGGGTCTCCAGCCGGCGCCCGTTGAGGACGTCGAGCAGGGCGCCGCGTTCGGTGGCGGGCAGTGAGGCCGATCGGCCCAGCAGAGGGCCGGAGTCGAGCGGGTTGATCCGGTCGGCCCCGGTGCCGATCCTCAGCACGCTGCCGCCGAGTTCGCGGATCATCGCGGTGTACTCGCCCTTGACGTCGGCCGGCACGCACATCATGCTGCCGAACGCGACGTAGACGAGGCAGATGCGCTTCACCAGGGCGCTCTTGCCAACGCCGGGCTGGCTCATGACCCACACCCCGGGATTGGTGGTCAGCTTCCCGGTCCAGCCGGACGGGTCGACACACACCAGCTCGCCGGTGAGCACGTCCCGGCCGACCGGTACCCCGCGAGGCGGCAGCCCCGAACCGAGGAGGAACGGATAGATCGCGCCGGCCTGGGTGGAGGGCCCGGTGTAGACGGTGCCGGTGTCCTCCACCGCTGCCCGGCCACCGAACAGGCCGCCCCAGCCCAGCCGCGGAGCGTAGGTCCGCCGGCCCGATGCCCGGCGCGCCTTCCCGCGCTCCGGCTGGCCGTCGTCCGGGTCGGGATTCCAACGCGGCGTCAGCAGTCTCGGCTGTCGCATGCCGACTCCCTACCTCACCAACGGCTGGTAGCCGATCGGCAGACCGGCCGCGAACGTGGACGCCTGCGCGCCGTAGGCGGGGCGCATTCGGATGCCCTTCGTCGCCTTCACCGCGCGTTCCAACTCCTGCCGGGCGTCGGGGAGTTCGGCGGCGGAGCGGGCGGTGGTGGTGACCCTCAGCGTCCATTCGACGACCTGGGCGCCGCTCGCCGCCTGGTGGGCGGCCTGCTCGGCCCGTTGGTGGTCGGCCTTCTGGCTCCACCTCGCGCGTCCCCGTACCTGTGCGGTCGCCTGCGCGCGCTGCTCGGCGTTGGAGATCTCACGTTCCAGGACCGCCTCGCCCTCGTACGGGTCGAGCACCCGGTAGGAGAGGGTGACGCGGCGCTGGAACCGCCCGGGGCTCAGCAGCGGCAGCAGCACGCTGTAGGGGATCGGGCGGCGCGGCATCTCCCGCAGCACCCAGCTCACGGAGACGGCGCCGTCGTGCGCGTAGGCCTCCAGCAGGTCGTCGGCGGCGACCGGGCCGCACTCACCCCAGGTCAGCTCGGCGAAGTCCTCGTCCCGGGCGTCGAACACCGCCGGATCGTAGGCGGAACGTACCAGGCGGCGCAGGTCGGTGGGCGTGCTCCGGCGCACGATGTCGGTGCCGGTGCCGTTCAGGTCGAGCGTGTCGACCACCCGGAGGGCCTCGGCCACCTGCTCGGCCAGGTCGGTCGGCGGGTTCGCCCCCGCGGTGGGGTCGACGATGACGCTCATCCACGGGGCCACCGAGGCGGTCGCGCGCGGCGTGGTGCGCACGAGTTCGTCGATCGTGTCGAGCGCCAGGCGCGGGGCGTCCGGTCGACGGCGGTCCTTGACGTCGTCGGCGAGCGCTTCGCCCGCGCCCGGGGTGATCTGGACGGTGACGGCGGCGCCCAGGATCTGCTCGTCGGTGCTCATCGCGTCCAGGACCGCGCTCCAGCTGCGCAGGCTGCCGCGTACCGCGCTGGTGGTGGCCATGAGCGTCCCGCCGGGGGCGAGCAGGGTGGTGACGGTCATCGCTCCGCTGGACCGGTTGTGGACCACCCCGACCGGACGGCCCGTGGTGGGGTCGTGGGCGGCGATCAGCACGGAGCTCGCACCGACGCCGGGCAGGTCCAGCGCGTAGGGCTGCGGCAGAAGGACCTGGCGGTAGGAGGTGCTGCCCGAACGGTCGGCATGCCGCCAGGCGAGCACGGCCCAGTAGTAGGCCAGAGCCGGCATGCCCTGACGGCGCGCGGCGGCCAGCCCCGCGAGGGCGAGCGTGAGCGGCATGGTGACGAGCAAGGTGCCGGGGCAGCGGGCGCCGACGATGCCGTCGGCGATCAGCACGACGGCGGCCAGGATGGTGGCTTCGCGCGACATTCCGGCGAGGCCGAAGCTGCGCCGTGTACGGAATCCCTGCACCCTCAACCCGTCCGGGACTTCAAGCGTGGTCACAGGTGTCCTCCGTTTCCGATCTCCCCGGCACCTCGTTGAACGGCCTGGTCGAGTCCGTCCAGGACCTGGATCACGGGGCCCGCTCCGGTGGCTGTTCCGGCAGCACCTGCCGCACCACCGGCTCCCGCCGAGCCCCCGGCACCGGCTGAGGTCGCACCGTCTCCCGAGGCGGTCGGGTTCGGGATCAACCCGGCACCGGTACGGGAGGCCTGAGCGAGGGCGTCGCTGCCGCCGTCCTGTTCGTCGTCGGCGGCCTTGCCCCTGGACCTGGCCTGTTCGACGCGCTTGGCGTGTTCCACGGCTGTGGTCGGCTGGCTTCCCCCGGCCCCCTCGGCCCCGCTTCCGGCGATCTCACCGCTTCCGCGCCCCGCCATCGCACCGATCGCACCCATGGCCCCGACAGCGCCGGAGCCGGCCATGCCCGACCCGAGCTCCTCGCTCAGGGAGGCGAAGATCCGGGTGAGCGGTCCGGGGGCGAGGATGCCGAGCATCAGGGTGGCCAGGCCGCGCAGCCACGCGGCGAAGCCGTCCGACTTACCGAACTCGGTGAAGCCCGCACAGATGATGACCGCGAGGACGGGTTTGTAGGCGATGCCGACGAGGATCGAGGAGATCAGCTTCGTCACCCACTTCTGGGTGGCGTCGCCGCCGACCCGTCCGGCCCCGGCGATCGGCAGCAGCAGGCACTGGATCGGGATCGCGCTGTTGCGCAGGAAGACCAGCATGAGCTGGACGAAGCCGACCAGGATGAGCACCATGGCGCCGCCGGCCACGATCACGGGGTTCACGATCCCGTTGGGAACCATGGTGGTGATGATCTTGTCGAAGGCGGTCGTGTCGTCATGGAAGACGCCTTGGACCAAGCCGTCGGTCAGCGCGTCACCGGCGGTGAGCAGCAGCGCCACCAGCGATACGCCGAAGACGCTCAGCATCGCGTTCTGCCCCCACCCCGAGGCGGCCCGCAACAGGTGTTTGGCCTGGCCGGTGACAGCCATGCGCCCGGCCTGCCACATGAATCCGAACACGGAGATCAGCAGGCCGAGCCACGCCATCATCCCGGCCAGTACGGCGTTCCCGTTCCACAGCCCGGTGTTCTCCAGCTTCAGCGACGGTCCCTTCAAAGCGATCGTCAGCGTCGCCGCCATGAGCGTTCTGCAGAGTTCGACCGCCGCCTTGAGCCAGTCGCCGACGGCGGACTCCCAGATGGAGTTCCACTCCTCCTTGACCGCCTTGTCGGTGGCCTTCCCGGCCGACTCGCACCAGTCGGTGTCGAAGATCCGTCCGACCAGGCCGACAGCGGTCTGCTCGCAGCCGAAGTCCACGATCGAGCCGACGACGCCGTCGTCCGCGGCGGCCGGTGGCGCGATGGCCGTGGCGCTGCCGAACACGACCGCCAGGGACAGGAGGACGGCGGCGATCCGACGCCTCACGACGCCTGCCTGATCGCGGTCCAGCCTGCCGCGTTGAAGGCGGAGTCGCCCGGCGCCGCGATGGGCGGCTTCCGGTCGGCCTGCGCCGCCGCGTCCTTGATGGCCTGTCCTGACAACTTCCAGTCGCCGTCCTGCCAGACGGCTCCGAGGATCCCCACGCTGTAGACCGTCTTCTCCGCGGCCGTCTCCCCGGCCTTGTCGGTGACGTTCATCAGTACGTAGGCGGTCACCTGGGCGGGGGTGACCTGGATGGGCTTGACCCCGATCATGACGGTCCGCATGAACGCGCCGCCCGGCAGCGGCCCGCTCTCCGGCAGTCCGAGGGCTCTGCGGGTCGCGGCGTCGGCCCGCTCCGCGCCCTGGCGCACCTTCGCCTCGGCCGTCGGGGACTGGTCGGCGGGTGCCATGTAGGCGCTGTAGACGGCGAGTTGCTGCTCCGCGAGGGTGCCGGATCCTTCGACGTCCATCGCGGAGGCGGCCACCATCATCCCGATGGCGCCGTCGGTGGTGTTCGGGAAGCCGGTCTCCCGACCGTTCGCCGCCTTCCGCGCACCCCTCGGCGCGGCGAGCCAGCGCTCCGGCTCGGTCCAGGTCGGCGGGACGCTGTACGTGGGCGCCGGCTGCGGCGCGGTGGTCGCCGCCGGTGGCGACGAGGTGGACGCCGGGCCCGCGTGCCGGGCCGCCGGAACGTCGTCGTGACCGGCCAGGGCCGCGTACCCGGTGAGCCCGACCACGGCGGCCAGCATGGCGCCCGAGCCCCACAGCACGGTCCGGGACAGGGGCCGGCCTCCCCTCGACTTCCTCATGTCAGCCCGCGATGCCGTTGAGGATGGAGATCAACGAGCCGGCCAGCAGGACGGCTGCCACTCCACTGCCCATCCACTTGAACGGCTCGGACCCGCCGCCGTGACGGGACTTGTCGGACATCGCGAGCTTCCACACCCCGACACCGGCCGCGACGACACCGGCCAGGAGCAGGATCCACAGGCCGTAGCCGAACAAGGTGCTGACGGTGCCCTCCATTCCCGGGATCTTGGTCGGCTTGGCGGCGGGAATCAGTCCCGAGTTCTTGGGATCTTCGGCGAGGAACATCAGTCACTTCCCTTCCATCTGGGTGCGCAGCCGGGCGGCCGCGCGCGCCACGGCGGCGTCGGCCAGGGCGTCTTCGGCACGTGCGACCGAGCGAAGCGCCGGCAGGTAGGGCAGGAACACCGTCCCGGCGAGACGCCCGCCCAGGGCACGGAGGCGGTAGCGGGCCGCGGCCGCAGGCTTGGCGGGGACGTCGGCCACCACGACGAGCCACGGCTTCGGAACGGTGTCGGCCGGCCAGCTTCGGACGATCGCCTCCACCTGCACGGTGCCGTAGACGGTGCTGGGAGCGACCAGCACCGGCTGGACGCCGTACGGCACCGGTTCTCCCGGTCCGAGCCCGCGGGCCCGTAGGCCCCGTCCGTCGTCGCCGTTGAGCATCTGAAGCACCACGGCGGAGGCGATGTCGTATCCGTGAACCGGCATCAGCCCGTACGTCGGGACGGTGCGTGCCTGCTGAACAGGTACCACCGGATCGGGTGCCACGTCGCAACCTCCCCCAGCAACTCGCGTTGTCAGAGCGGCCTTTCGATCAGGAGCGAGGAACTGATCGTTTGACCACGTGGCGTAACGCCCCTGGCGGTGCCGAAGGCACGCCCATCCGCCCATTCGGGCCTATCGACGCACCTCACAAGGAGGTCTCCGTGAAGAAGGGTCCGGTCTGCTGCGCGGTGCTCCTCGTGCTGCTCGGTGTGGTCGTCGCGGCGTTCGTTCCGGTGGTGACGGCGGGAGCCGCCGGGACGGGCAGGACACCGGTCGCCGGGCTGCCCGAGGAATACCGGCCATGGGTGCTCAAGGCCGCTGAAGCCTGCCACGACCCGGCGCTGACAGCCGCGTTGCTCGCGGCCCAGCTGTTCGAGGAGAGCGGCTTCCGTGCCGACGCCCGCAGTCCGGCGGGCGCCGAAGGGCCGGCCCAGTTCATGCCGGGTACCTGGGCGACCTGGGGGAGGGACGACGACCGCAGCGGTACGGCTTCGCCCTTCGAGATCGGAGACGCCGTGATGGCGCAGGGGCGGCTGATGTGCAGTCTGCTCGGGCAGGCGGCCGCGTCCGGCATCGCCGACGATCCCCGTCGCCTGGCGTTGGCCGCCTACAACGCGGGGTGGGCCGCCGTGGAAGCCAACCGAGGCGTGCCGCCCTACGCCGAAACCCGGCGCTATGTGGCGGACATCATGGGCAGCGTGGCCCGCTTCCAGGGCACCGGCCCGTTCTCGGAGATCACGGGCCACGGCGCCGGCGCGGACGCCGCCCGCCGGGCCGCCACCCAGCTCGGCGTGCCCTACAGCTACGGCGGCGGCAGCCCGGCCGGGCCCAGCCGTGGGTACTGTGACGGCGACGGCGGCTACCGGGACGGACAGTGCGTGGCCGGCGTGACGGTCGGCTGGGACTGCTCAGCCCTCGTCCAGTACGCCTACTGGCCCGCCCGCCGGCTCCCCCGCACCGCCGCCGAGCAGTACTCCGCCACGGCGGACCGTCCCGTTGCCCGGGCCGAACTCCGGGTGGGCGACCTGCTGTTCTGGAGACACGGCGGCAACGGCCACGTCTACCACGTGGCGCTCTACATCGGCGACGAACACATGATCTCAGCGCCGAAGACCGGCGACGTCGTCAAGAAGGCCCCCGTCACGGACATGCCAGCCTCTGACTTCGCGGGCGCCACGCGACCGTAGGAACGAGGTCCGGTCCTCACGCCACATTGCGCTGTCTCGCTGTCCCTGCGCCTCCGTTGCGCGGGACTCAGAAGCAGCGAGTCAGCGGCAAAGCTCCATGATGGTGTCGTCGAAGTCGGGGAACTCCTGGGTTGCCTGGTCGATGACTGCAGTGGCCGGCTGCTGTCGGCCGGGGGCGAATCGTTCCGCGATGGCTTCCATCTGCGGGTTGGGACGGGGAACCCAATCGGGCTCATACGTGGTGGCTGCTTCCCAGGGCCCGAGGCCGTCGGCGAGCAGCCACAGGAAGTCGCCCAGGTCGCGCGCCAGTACGCCGGTCTCGCCTTCGGAGCCGAGGAAGACGACGGGCTGGTCGATGAGTGGTCGGCCTGGGCGAACCAGCCAGATCGCCGCGTATCCACCCGTGCCGTCCTGGCCGAACACGCGGAAGTCGTCACCGTTCAACTCCGTGTTGCCGGTCCAGGCCCGGAGCCAGTCGGTCGTGTCCTCGGCGGACAGGAAGGCCGGGAAGGGCTCGAAGTCGATCCCTTTGCCGTCGTCGTAGTCGAACGGGATCGCCAGCGCTGCGGCGAGTGCGACAGGGAGTTGTCGATCATTGGTATGAGTCACGCGGAGAGGTTAGCGACTACCAGTGTCATCAACGTCGACTGACCCAGACGGACTGGAACCTCCATGCCCGAAAGGTCGTTGCTCCGAGAACCTGATCCTGAGATTCCTGGGGCCGTCACCGGGATCGTCCCGTGGTGGGCTTCGGGATTGGAGCACGGTGGGCGGTGCGTTTGGGGCTGGGCTTCGCGCCCCGCGTCCATGACGGGGGCTGTCCCGCCGTGGCCGAGGAGGCCCGGGCCGCGTCGGTCACCACGGTGGCCGCGGTGACGGCGTCGTTCGCCGGCCTGCGCAGTGCGTCGGCGGTGGCCTGGACGAGGCGGGGCACGAGGTAGGAGGCGGGGCCGGCTTCCCAGCCGCGATCACGCATCAGCCGCGCCAGGTGCTCCCGGACCGGCTTGCCACCGTCCTGCATGTGCGCCATCCGGGCGGCCAGCAGCGGCCAGGGGCGGGAGTTCACCAGCAGCGCCGCCTCACGCTCCCGGCCGGGCAGCGCCTCGTAGACCCAGCGTACGAACGAGGCGTTCTCCGCCTGGCTCACACCCAGCTGCGCCAGCGCCCTCCGGCGGTCTCCGAGGTCGAGATCCCTCGGTAGGTCCAGCCCTACCGTCAACGGACCGTAGGAGCGTACGGAGTCCCGGCTCGGCCCGCTCGCCCGCCGCTGAGCGGCGTCGAGCCCGCGGTCGACCGCCTGCCCGACACCGGTCCCCTCGGCATAGGCGGCCGCCAGGATTCTTCGGACGTCGACGCCCCGTTCCCGCAGTTCCTGCATCGTCGCGGCGATCTCCGGCCAGGTGGGGGAGGCCAGGATCGCCTCGCGCACCGGGCCCGCCGGAAGGGTCTCGCGGAGCAGCCCGGCCCACTCCTGGGTCTGCTCGGCCGTGATCCGCGCCGAGTCGGACAGGACGGCATCCCGCACCGACACCGCGATGTCCCCGACCCGCGGCAGGAAGTGCTCCAGGTCGACACCGGCCCGCCGCAAGGCGACCAGCTGCTGCGCCATGATCGGCCAGTCCGGACCGGACATCAACATCCAGGCGACATCGGGGGCGAGCAGGGCCTTGAGATCCCCGGCCGCCTCGGTGAGCGCCAGGTCGGTCGGCGGCAGCGGGTGCTCCCGCCCCGACCTCCGCTGCGCCCCACGGCGGACCGCGTCCGCGACGGCGAGCACCAGGCGCACCGCCGCCGTCGACGTCTGTACCGCCTCGCCGACCGCCTCGGCGAACGGTTCACCCGGGTAGGGCATGGTCATCGTGATCTCCTGTCGCTCAGCGGCCCCGTCTGGGGCCTTCCGTACCGTTGCCGGGAACGCGATTCGCCCCGGCCGAAGGACCGGCGGTCTTCTTGGCTCCTGCGGTCGGTGGAGCGGTTGTCGCTGCCCGCGTATCCAGAGCCTCGCCGCGAGCGCGGGCCCAGCCGTCCAACCTCCAGACGAGAACCTGGGCGATGGACTCCGCCGAGCCGAGTTCACGCCGCGTGGCGACTGCGGCGAGAACCGATGAGGGGTCGAAGCCCAGTCGCTCCAAGGCGATGAGGCGCCTGCGCAGGACAGGCCAGGCGGGATCCACGAGCACCGCCGACGCATGACTGGGCAGCGCCCTCGTCACGACGTCGGTCAGTAGCGACGATCGGCTGGGCACCGGTGAGGCCGGCCCCGGCCGTCTCGTGCGTGACCGAGAGTTGGTTTCGACGGACGCTCCGGTGCTCAGCTCCACAGCTTCCAGGAGCGACCGGCCGGTCCTCCTCGCCGCGTCGGCCTGGAGACGGTAGCCCTGTTCCTCGTGCCAGAGCTGCGCGGCCGTGACGGCTGCGACCAGGGCCAGGAGGAAGCCCAGGAAGGCGGCCGCGTCGTTGTGCCCGGCCGACCTGGCCGACGACACGAGGAGGCGGGCCGAGGACCGAAGGAGCATTCGCGCTTCGCCGTCCAGGTCGCGTCTGCCCGGGGCTCTGGCGGCCCGCTCGAATTCCGCCGCCGAGGCTCGCAGGTTCGGTTCGACCAGGGGAGGTGCGGCCGCGGACATCAGGACGAGAAGGTCGCCGAGCGCGGCGACGTCGCCGGCCCCTGCTTGCCGTCCGCCGGAGCCGAGCGAACCCGACGCCGTGCTGAGGTTGTGCTGGAGCGTCTGCCAGAACGCATGCGGCGGCACGTCCGGCTCCGGGATCGGTACCTGCCAGCGCTCGCGGACCCGGGGGAGCGACAGGTCGTAGGCCAGACTCGAGCCCGCGAACCACACGGCCCGGTCGCCCCGGTCTCGGTCGCCGGGCAGCGCGACCGTGTAGCCCGTCGGGGCGCTGCGCCCCGGGCCGGAACGCTGCGCGACCCGCAGACCGGAGGACCGGAGCCGGGCGAAGAAGTCGTCCTCGCCGGCTGCGGCCGCCGCTGCCGCACGGACCGTTCGCTCAAGCTGCTCACGCGCACTTTCGGGCAGGTGACGGCGCGAGGCCTTTCGCGTCTCTCCCGTCGTCGGCCACCGCTTCGCGGTCCGATCCCCCGACGTCAGCCGACGCAGTCCCCACCGCACCTCGAACCGTCGGGCGAGCTGTTGCATCCGCACGATGTCCTGCCGCAGATTCGGCTGGATCCCGTCTTGGCGGACCTTCGTCGCGACGATGTGGATGTGGTCGCCAGCATGCCGGACCGCCACCCATCGGCAGCCCCATCTGTCGCCCTGCGGGGCGACACCGGCGGCGCTCATCATCGCCCGGGCGACCGAGCCCCACTGCTCGTCCGTCAGGAACGGATCCTCGGGTGCCAGACGCACCGCGACGTGGTAGACGAGTTCGGCCGGGATGGTGCCCCGGGAAGCGTGCACCGGAGCGTTCAGGAGCAGCGCGAGATCCCCGACCGTCGTCTCCGCCGACCGCGCGGGGTCGGGCACCCATGGCGCCCAGGCGGCGACCATGCGCGGGTCCTCGTGCTCGTCCCGCTTTCCGGGGCCGTACAGGTAGAACAGCAGCCCGGCGGTGTCGTTTCCGCCCTTCGCTCTTTTGGGGATCACCAGCGCGACGCCCGCTCCCGCATCAGCTGCAGCGTCGCGCGGTCGACTCGCCGAACGGCCTCTTCGATGAGGCGCGTGCCGGGCTCGCCGTCGCAGGGACCGGTAGACCCGGCCGACTCGCCGATTCGCACCAGCTCGCCGCGCGATCTGATGAGCTCCGCCAGCACTTCCCGGGCATCCGCGGATACCGGCACGAGCTGGGACTTGGCCACTGCCAGTGCGTTTCGGGCCACCCACGCGGACACCGCCATACCGTCGCGTTTCGCGGCCTCTTGTACGATCGTCAGCTCGGCATCGTTGTACGCAAGATTCACCCGGTTCGACCGCGGCGACTGCATCTGCCGTTCCCGTCGCCGGGCGCCCTCCGTGGCACTCACCGTGGACCCTCCTCGGTTCCGCTGGCCGGGGGTTTCGGGCGGCCGGATCGAAGGTGTCCCTGGCCGTGC
This sequence comes from Kitasatospora sp. MY 5-36, assembly GCF_001182915.1. NCBI lineage: Bacteria > Bacillati > Actinomycetota > Actinomycetes > Kitasatosporales > Streptomycetaceae > Kitasatospora > Kitasatospora sp. MY 5-36. The sequence goes on along the minus strand of NZ_LFVW01000062.1, from coordinate 11,426 downwards.
CGCCCTGCTGCGCCACCTTGCTTGGTCATCGAATTGACGGCCAGCGGATACGCCGGATTGGCAGCCGGAAATCACCGACACGGGTGAGGCGCGCGGGAAGATTCGAAACCGTCGGGGGCGGTGGCTCTACGATCCGCTGCATGACGAGGGAAGACGATTTTCTGAGGCGAATGCGCGAGATCCAGGACGACCGCGAGAAGGCCATCGTGCCGCTCGCAGCCGTCATGGCGGAGCGAAAGAGCCTGAAGGACCAGCTGGCCGAAACCGAGGTCCCGTACGGGAGAGCCTATGCAGCCGCCGAGGCAGCCGGTTGGAGTACGGAGGAGCTCGCGAGGCTGGGTGCGGAGGTGCCGGCGCGCCGCCCCAAGGGCAGGCCGCGGAAGCACGCCCTGACCACCAAGACCACCGTACCGGGCCCCTCGTCCGGCGACGAGGAGAGCCTCGACGACGCCGGCGTACAAGTCGGCTGAGCAGCGGCATGGACATTCACCGTCGGCCGGTGGTGAATGTCTACAGCGAGTTAGTGGTCATTGTTCCATCAACTCTGGGGCGAACCTTTCGGGCGTTCAGCCGCGGCAGCCGCTGCCAATGGGACGAATACGGTGGCGGCTTCCTATTCGGACGGTCAATCCCGAGGCTTGGCTGGTAGGCGTTGTGCCAGAGCGGAGGGCCACCGATCGCTGGCCTCGGCGATCCGGCTACGAGGACTCGGCCACGGGCATCCGCGTGGCCACCAAGGGCGGCCGACCGTCGGCGCTGCCGCATCGGGTGCGGTCGGCCGTGTGGCCGGCCCATTCTGGAATGACGTGTGGGATACCGCCCGCAGCACCCGTTCACCACCCGCCGGAGATCCCGTACCGGCCGCTGCTCACCGGCAGCAGCGACTCGAACCGCGCCCACTGGGCAGCGGCCAGAACCTCCTGCATTCCACAGCACTGCCAACGGCCGACGCCGGACAGCGCGATTCTTCGCGGAAGCCCGCACCCGGGCGGGTGCGCTGCTCTATCGTCGGACGGCATGGGGATGGCAGGGGCTGACGGGTTGGGGCGCGGGGTCCCGTTCACGGGGGCACCGCCTGTGTTCGGCGACCGGACCCGGGACGTGTGCGTGGTGGTGCCCGGCATCATGGGCAGCGTCCTTGAGGACGACAGGACGGGCCGCCCGCTCTGGGGTGTCAACCTGGCGACGCTCACCGACGCGCTGAGCGGCGATGCTCTGTTCGCTACCCTGCGGGCGGACGCCCAGGAGCGGGAAGCCGATGCGGAAACCGTCCGGCGGGCACCGCTGACCCGCGTCCGTGCGACCGGCCTGCTCGCCAAACCGTGGTGGCTGCCCGTCTTCCAGGGGCTTGACCCCTACGGCAGGGCGGTCGAGGCCCTGCGGAAGGTCACGCTGGCGCCGGAGGCGGTGGAGCCGTTCCCCTACGACTGGCGGCTGGCGGTCGCCTACAACGGCGCGCTGCTGGCCCGTAGGGCCCGTGCGCACCTGGAGTCGTGGCGGGAGCGGGTGGCGGCGGTGTCCGGGTGGCGGGCGGCCGGCGGGGTGCGGCCGCGGCTGGTGTTCGTGGCGCACTCGATGGGCGGGCTGGTGGTGCGGGCCGCGTTGGAGCAGGACGTGGAACTCGCGGCCGACACCCGGGCGGTGGTCACCGTCGGGACGCCGTTCCTGGGCTCGGCGAAGTCCGTCCTGGCGCTCAACGCTCTGCACGCCGAGGCCGAACCGGGCCGGCTGGTGCGGCGGGTGCAGGCGATGGCGGCGACCCTGCCCGGTGTCCACGACCTGCTGCCCGGCTACCGCTGCCTGGACCGGGGTCTGGAGGTGGAGCGCCTCACCGCGGGTGATGTCGCCCGGTTCGGCGGCGACCGGGACCTGGCCGCCCGCTCCCTGGCCGAGCGCGCACGCCACCGTGGGAGCGGGTTCGTGCTGCCGGGGCACCGGGCGGTCGTCGGCGAGGCCCAGCCGACCGTGCAGACCCTGGAGGAACAGCACGCCGGCCTCTCGGTCGTCGCGGGCCGCCACCACGCCTTCGACGTCGGCGACGACGGCGAACTCGTCCGCGATCCGGCCACCGGCATCCCCGCCCGCCGCGACGCCTCCGGTGACGGCACCGTCCACATGCCCTCCGCCCGGGCCGGCACCGAGGCCGTCCACTACGTGTTCGGCCAGCACGGCACACTGATGTCCCATGACGAGGTCCTGCGGCAGATCCGCCGCATCGCGCTGGAGCGCCCGCAGGGCACCGACCTCGGCGACGGCACCGGCGACGGGCCGGGCCTGGAGACCCCTCACCTCGGCGGGACGCTCGGACAGCCGCTCATCCTCACCGTCACCGGCCTCGACACCCCGGCCGGGTCGAGCCTGAGCGTGCGCTCGGCGACCACCGGCCGCCCCGGCCACCCCCTGACCCCGCGCCGCGACCCGGACCGCACGGACGGGGCCCTCTCGGCGCGGTTCACCGCGGACGCGCCGGACCTGTACCGGGTGGCCCTGAACACCGGCCGGCACGCGCCCCTGACCCAGCTCGTCCTCGTCACCCCTCCCGGCGCCTGACCCCAGAGATCCGCCCATGACCACTCCCCACGCGGACATCCCGCCCCCTCCGCCTCCCGCCGGCCCAGGCCGCACGGCGGCCGGACCGGTCCCCGAGGACGGGGCCGTCGAGCTGTTCCCGGTCAATTTCACCGCCTACCGGGACCATGTGGAACTGGACACCGAGCAGCACGTGCGGGCGATCGCCGGCCTGCTCGCCCCCTACGGGCTGCACGTCAACCAGTGGGCGGTCCCGGAGAAGGAACGGGACCGGCAGGCGGTCGAGGACCGGCTCGGCGACTGGAAACGCCTCACCGCCTCCCACCCAGGCAACACGGTGCTCTACTGGGTCGGCCACGGCAGCGCCGAACACCTCGCCCACCACCGCACCCCCGCCCCCATCGACGACGGCGTCTCCCCGGAGGACGTCGCCCGCGCCATCGGCCGCCGCCGACTCCACCCCGACGCGGAGGACGGCTGGGCCGTCGTCGTCCTGGACGCCTGCTTCTCCAAGGACTTCGCCCGCAAGGTGCACGGCACCCTCCTCGACGAGTACGGCGACGCCGACCGGTTCCTGCTGCTGTCCACCGCCGCCGAGGGCCACGCCGAACTCGGCGACTTCACCCGGGCCCTGGAACACGCCCTGACCATCACCTTCCTCGGACAGAAGACCATCGGCCTCGCCGAACTCGGCAGCCAGCTCGCCCGCGAACTCCGCGGCTACCGTGCCATCAACGTCGACGACCACCGCGACCGACTGGTCCGCACACTCCCCGACGTCGCCTCCGCCGTCTCCGCGCCCCTGGACCAGATCGCCGAACTCCAGGCCGTCATCGACCGCCTGCCCGCCGACGAACAGCGCCACTTCCTCCCCAAGGCCTCCGGTGCCGAACTCGGCGAACTCGCCTGGTACTTCCACGGCCGCACCGAGGAACGCGACACGATCCTCCGCTGGCTCACCACCACCGCAAGCGGCTCCCTCATCGTCACCGGCCCCGCCGGCTCCGGCAAATCAGCCCTCCTCGGCCACATCCTCCACCACACCAACCCCCAGCTGCGCGACGTCCTGATCCGGCACGGTCACCTGACGCCCCTGCCATCCGAAGTCCCCTGCCCGGACGACCCGTTCGACCTCACCGTCCACCTCTCCGGCCTCACCCTCACCCACACCGTCCAACTCGTCGCCCAGGCAGCCGGCCTGCCCGACCTCGCCCGGCAGGCGGCCGACGGCCAGCCACCCTCCGACCTCGTCGCCCGGCTCCTCGGACGGCTCCGCGACCGGCACGCACCACTGACGCTGCTCTTCGACGCCCTCGACGAGGCCGAACAGCCCCTCGCCCTCGCCGACACCCTCCTGCGCCACCTCGCCGACCTCCCCCGGGTCCGGACCGTCATCGGCACCCGCCGCTCCACCAAGGAAGGCCCCGACCAGCCCGCCCCCGACGACACCGACATCCTCGACGCCCTCCGACCCCGCTCCCACGGGACCGGTCTGAAGTACGTCGACGTGACGCAGAACCAGGACGCCCTCGCCGGGTACCTGCGCGCCAAACTCCACGCCGCCCGGCAACGGGGCACCCTGGACACCGACGAGGCGACCATCGAGGCCGCCGTCCGCCGACTCGTCACCGACCACCAGCAGCAGGACGGCACCGAGCCGCAGCAGTTCCTCTACGTCCGCCTCGCCGCCCACGAACTCCTGGCCGACCCCGCCCTCCTGGCCGACCCCACCCCGCTGACCGGCCGCACCCACCGCCAACTCTTCACCCACGCCCTGCAACGCCTCCACCACACCAACCCCCACTACACCCCCCTGCTACGCGCGCTCGGCCTCGCCCAAGGCCGCGGCCTGCCCGACCAGGACGGCATCTGGGCCTGCACCGCCGACGCCCTCACAACCGACGACGCGGGCGACACCGGAGGCCGCATCCCCGGCCTGGTCCGCGACGCCGCGCCCTACCTCGCCCTCGACCAGGAACACGGCCAGAGCGTCTACCGCCTCGCCCACCGCACCTTCACCGAACACTTCACCGCCGCCCCCGACAACCCCGTCGCCCATGCCGCCATCACCACCGCCCTGGCCCGGCAGGCCCGCCACAGCCTCGACACCCGGGCTTCCAGCAGCGGCATCCCGCGGCCCGAGGACGTCAGCCCCTACATCCGCCACCACCTCATCACCCACGCACGGCTGGGCCACACCGCCGGTGCCCTCCAGACGGTCGCCGACCACCCCGACGTCCTCGACACCCTCGATCTCGCCGACATCACGGCTACCGTCCTTTACCGTGGTCTGCCCCCGAACGAGGTGCCGTCCGCCATCGCTGGAACCGTCCTCTTCCAGAACCACATCCACGAGACCGACTCCGCCCAGCACGACCACGACACGAGCGGGTGGCGCCGATGGTGGCGCCGACTCGGCACCACCTACATCCAAGGCACCCCGCCCCCCACCGAAACCCACACCCACAGCCCCACGACATGGCCCCCCACACTGGTCCGCGGTGCTGTCCGACAACGGCAGCTCCACCTCCAACTCGCAGGCCACGACGCCGGGGTGAACGCAGTGGCGACGTTCACCGCGCCGGACGGCACCCCTCGCCTCGCCACCGGCGGCTACGACGAGATGGTGCGGATCTGGGACTCACCGGCCACACCAACTGGGTGAGCGCAGCGGCGGTGTTCACCGCGCCCGACGGCACCCCCCGCCTCGCCATCGGCGGCGACCGGACGGTGTGGATCTGGGACCCCGCCACCGGCACCCAGGACGCCCCGCCCTTCACCGGCCACGACGACCGGGTGAGCGCAGCGGCGGTGTTCACCGCGCCGGACGGCACCCCTCGCCTCGCCACCGGCGGCTACGACGAGATGGTGCGGATCTGGGACCCCGCCACCGGCACCCAGGACGGCCCACCCCTCACCGGCCACGACGGCCGGGTGCTGGCGGTGGCGGCGTTCACCGCGCCGGACGGCACCCCACGCCTCGCCACCGGCAGCCACGACCAGACGGTGCGGATCTGGAACCTCCGCACCAGGACCGCACACACGCTGTTCCTGGCAGACCCGGTTCACGTACTGGCGGAGCACCGCGGGCTGCTCATCGCAGGAACCAGCTCGGGCTACCTCGCGATCGACATCTCGTCCGTGCCAACCAGCACAGCATGATCGCCAGGACAGTGCCTCGGCAGTGTCCTGCCGATCAGGTGAGTCGTTGAGCGAGCGAAGGGCGACTGCTCTCTGCGAGGCTTGACTCTCGTCCACGCTCGGGCCGTGCTGACCCATCTCCCGGCCCCGGCAAGCATCTTGGCCCATCGGGCGCCGTGAAGGTGGCCATGTCGTCGGACACGGTCGTGTCCGGCGGGCCGCTTTCCGTCAGGGAGAGGAGACGCGCGCACCCTGCTGGTGTGATGCCGCTGCCTGTAGGGAAGTACCGATAGGCCGTGTCGTGCTGGTGGTCCTCCGTGACGTGCCGGACCGAAAGCAGCCCCAACTCTCGGAAATGGCCCTCGTGTCGTCGGATGGAACCAGGGGAGGGGTGCTTCGGTCGGCCCGGAGGCTGCCCGTTCGTAGGGGAAGCCGGTGATCGGTGGGGAAGGGCAGGAGGGCGTCACACCCGGCCCGTCGCCGGGCAGCCGTCCGCCTCAGCGCTGTCACCGGGTCAGGACACGGTCGGCCTGGTCCATGACGTCACGGACAATGTCCCCGGCGGGCCGGATGTCGTGCACGAGGCTGACGCCCTGCCCCATCAGCCAGGGCATCTCCTCTCAGTCGGCCTCGGTGGCGGGCACGGGCGGTAGCACGTTGAACTTGCGCAGCACGGTCTCTTGTCCCTGGAAGACTGTGGTACCGACCTGTTCGAGTCCGCCACGGACGGCCGGCACCTCGCCCAGCGCCGCGACCAGGCGGCGGTGGTGCTCGGGATGGACCTGCGCTTCGCGCGAGGCGACCAGGAGGGTACCCACCCACACACCGTCGGCGCCCAGGCACAGGGCCGCGGCGACCTGACGCCCGTCGGTGATTCCGCCCGCGGCGAGGACCAGGGCGCGATCTCCCACGGCGTCCACGACGGCGGGCACACCGACGATGGTGGGCAGACCGCCATAGTTGTGCCCGCCAGCCTCCCAGCCCTGGGCGACCACGACCTCCACGCCGTCGTCGACGGCACGTTCAGCCGCGTCGGCGGAGCCGACCTGGGGTGTGGAGTCGCACCGGTTGCGGTACTTCGGCGCGGTGGTCGGCGGGGGTGACCGGCTGCCGGCCGGTGAACCTGTCAATCGGCCGCCGGGGTGATCTCGTACATCCCGGGGCCGTCCAGGTAGCGCACCGTGTTGAGGTCGCGCTGCAGAACGGCGTCCACCGGGTGGCTGAGCGTCAGAGTGACCGGATACTCGCGGTCGTAGGTGGTTGAGGTGATGGCGTCACCGGGCCTCACCAGCTCGGTGAGGGAGTGGAAGCTCGCCAGTTGCTCGAGCTGGTCGAGCGCGCGGTAGCCCCGCAGCCGGCCCGTGGCCGGAGCGACCAGTGCCGCCCAGGCGAACGCGTGCTGCCGCTGGTAGGGCCGGCCCGCCCGGGCCCGGAACCGCTCGGGCCGGACGTAGGCGTCGACGGTCCACTCCAGCTGGCCCTCGCCCAGGACCTCGGCCGTGTAGTAGGGCAGCCCCGAGACACGGGCACCCGCCTCGACCAGTCGCGGGCCGTCCGGGGTCAGCTTGATCTCCAGGTGTGCCGCGCCGTACCGGATGCCGAGGGCGTCCAGCACCCGGCGGCCGTAGCCGAAGAGCTCGCCGACCGGGTGTTCGTCGCAGCGCAGCAGCACCTGCGCGGTCACCAGGTCCCGCACCCCGTTGGCCTGGATCCGCTCGGTGCGCCAGGCGTCGGTCAGCTGGTGCACACCCGCGCAACTGACCGTGTTCACGATGTACTCGGCGCCCACCAGGTACTCCTGGGCGACGACCTCGGTGATCGGCTCGCCCAGCACCACGCGGCGGTCGCGGAGCGCGCGCAGCGCGGCGACCGAGTCCTGCGGAGCGTCGCAGAACGACACGCCGTCGCCCCAGTAGCCGCGCAGGGGTTTGACGACCACGGTCCCGCCCAGTTCCTCGTGCCAGGCCAGCAGTTCGGCCTCGTCACCGGTTCGCAGCTGCCGCATGCCGGGGACGCCCTGAGCCTTGATCGTTTCGATCTGCACGTACTTGTCGCGCCGCGCGCTGCTCAGGGCGGTGCCGTTGGAGGCCAGCCCCAGCCGCTCGGAGAGGGCGTCGGCGAGCTCCACCCCGGTCTCGCGACCGGCCAGGACCGCGACCGGCCCCAGCGCGGCGAGTTGTGCGGTCAGGACGTCCAACTCGCCGTCGTGGACGAGCACATGGCCGAAGGCCCGGTCGTCCACCGGATCGAGTCCGACCGGAGGGGCGGGAGTGCTCCGGACCTGGATCACCTCGCCGCCCAGCGCGCCGAAGGCGCCGGTGAACCCGGAGGACGTGCCGAACGCGTCGACGACCGCGACACGGAATGCTGACATCGGTTGCCTGCCTACTGGTTGGCCGGAGCGGAGCCGGGGTGGATGAGATCGGCGCGAAGCGCGAGGAGCCGGTACACCGCATTGGTGAGCACGTGCCGGACGCTGAACCCCGACGTGCCGGGGTCCCGGCCGTCCAGGATGTCGTGTTCGCCGCCCTGCTCGCGGATACCGCGACGGGTCAGCCCGGTCCGCTCCCGGAACGCCTCGGGGAGCGCGTGCCGGGTGACGCCCAGGTGCGCCATCCGGAAGTCCACGAACTTGTCGATCACCCTGACCAGCCGGGCGCGCCCCGCGCGGTCGAGCACCAGCCGTCCCTCCCGCAGCCGCTGGGCCACGTTCGCCCCGCGGATGGAATCGCCGCGCCACCGCGCGATGGCGGGCCGCGACCACGAGGGGAAGTAGGACATCGACTGGTCCAGGAAGACGCCGTACTCCTTCGACGGCGGCAGCAGGGCCAGTTCGAGGAGGTGGACACTGGGCATGAACGCACCGCTCGCGCTGCGCGGGCCGCCGGGATGCCCCATGTGGTAGGGGCGGAACCGGTTGAACGCCTGCTGGGACAGCTTGCGGTACCTGGCCATGTACCGGGTGAACTCCGCGAGGTACTCGACGACGTCGTCCAGGACCGCGGCCGGTCGGGCGGCGGCCGTCGGCAGGACCAGCGAGCGCAGGCCGTAGGCGGCCGACTTGGCCCATGGTTCGGAGAGGTGGTGGCCGAGGTAGAAGTCCCGTTCGTGAGGGGCGTCCCGGCCCGCGGAGAACACCCGGATGTCCCCGCTGCGCCGGTGTTCCTCGCAGTTGACGTCGATCAGGAGCTCATAGCTCAGATGGGGATCCAGGGCGGGGAACCTGCCGCACTGGGCGGATATCAGCTCGGCCAGGGCGCGGGGTGCGGCCTGCGGCCCCGCGGGCGCGTAGCCGCTGAGCAGGAAGAGCAGATCGAGCTGGAGGAGACGCGCGGTCCGCTCGTCGTCCTCGGAGAGGCACTGCGGAGTGACGTTCCGGAGCATTTGCTCCTGGGCGTGGGCGAGTTGATGGTACGTCAGGTGCCCTGCCGAAAGGTCGTCGAGGGCGGCGGGAAGGCTGCACAGGACGTAGTCGCGCAGCGGTGAGCCCGAGCGACCGGGGGCGGGAGAGGTGTGCTGCCGGGGGTGTGCGACACCGTCGAAGAGCTGGCTGCTGTTCACGTCTTCTCCTTGCCGGCCGCCGCGACGGGCCGTGACGGCGCTGGGGTTGGTGTTGCCCGCGGGTCCAAGCGTGCTTCACCGCCACGCGTCGGCACATCGGTCATCTGACGGCGGGAGCCGACCGGTTGACGGCGTCGGCCACGTCGGGCGGTGAGCCGTGACCGGGGTGAGCGGTCCTGGTTCGGGCTGGGCGAGGAGTCCGGGGCAGAGCGGACGCACCGTCAAATGACCGATGTGGAACAGAAGTACCGAGCCGATGATGGAGAGCACACGCTCGCCCCGAAGGCGGCGCCCCGTCTGTGCCTCCCGTCATCAGCAGCCCGCTGTCCGGCAGCGCCAGAGCGGTCGCCGGCAGTGGCCGGGTGTTCCGGGCGCAGAACCGGGCCCGGTCCTTCCGGCGGCACCATCACACACACGGAAAGGTGATTCACATGTTCACACCCAGGGCCGTGCTCCGCGGCTCGGCCGCCACGGCGATGGTCGTCGCCGCCCTGACCGGCCTCGGTGCCGGAACGGCACACGCCGCCGGCTGGCCTCCGTTGCAGCCGGGCGCCCGCCTCTACTCGGGCACCGGCGGGAGCGGCGCGGTGACCGCGGTCGACCTCGACGACTTCGGCACGTGCCACACGCTGGCGGCACCCGCCCGATCGGTCCAGGTCGCCTCCGGCTCCGCGTCCGTGGTGCTGTACTCCGGCGCGGGCTGCTCCGGCGCCACCCCGTGGGCCACCGGCTCGCTGGCCCAGTTCAACCTGCCGTGGCCGGTGCTGAGCTACCGGGTGGTCCCGGCCTGACGCCACCCGGACCAGGGCGGTACGGCCCTCGGCGACCTCTTCGCACGGAGGCCTCGAAGCCCCTGTCACGAGGGGCGCCGGGGTAGGCCGGTGACGCCCGACGGCGGGCGGAACACCTCACATCCCGTTCCGACACAAGGAGTCCACTGGAACGAGGTCGACAGGGGCGGCCACTTCGCCGCCCGGGAGCAGCCGCAGCTCCTGGCCGAAGAACTCCGCGCCGCCTTCAGGACGCTGAGGTGACACGGCGCGGTGGTGCCGGGCCCCGCACCACCGCGCGTGCCGCCGGCTGACCGCCGCGCGCCGGTCGTGACGGAACCCGTGCGACTCGGCCGGCCCCGCCCTTCGTAGGATGGGTGCAGCTCCTCCGGGAGGAACTCTCCCCGGAGGTGCCATGCCGCAGTCCGCGAACCACCAGCTCATCGGGCGTACCCGGGAGGTGGAGGTGCTGGACCGTCTGCTGCGCGAGGTGCGCGACGGGCGCAGCCGGGTGCTGGTGCTGCGGGGTGAGGCGGGTGTCGGCAAGTCGGCGCTGCTCGACCACCTGGCGGGGCAGGCGGGGCAGTGGCAGGTGGTACGCGCGGCCGGTGTCGAGGCCGAGGCCGAGTTCGCCTATGCGGCCCTGCAACGGCTGTGCGCCCCGCTGTTGTCGCACCTCGGCCGGCTGCCGGAGGTGCAGCAGGACGCGCTGCGGGTCGCGTTCGGCCTGAGCACGGGAAACCCGCCCGAGATGCTGCTGGTGGGGCTCGCGGTCCTCGGTCTCCTCGCCGAGGCGGCGGCCCGGTCCGCGCTGGTGTGCCTGGTCGACGACGCGCAGTGGCTGGACCTGATGTCCCGGCGAATCCTGGCGTTCGTCGGGCGCCGGCTGGACGCGGAGTCGGTGGCGCTGGTGTTCGCCGAGCGGATCACCGACGGGAAGGCGGACGACGAGGGCCTTTCCGGTCTGCCGGACCTTCCGCTGGGCGGGCTGGCCGATGCCGACGCCCGGGCACTGCTGGACGGCGTGCTGCCGGGGCCGGTCGACGCCCGGGTACGGGACCGGATCGTGGCCGAGACCGGCGGGAATCCGCTCGCCCTGCTGGAGCTGCCCCGGGGCCTGTCGCCGGCGGAGTTGGCATTCGGCTTCGGCGGGCCCGGCGCCGGCCCGCTGGCGACCCGGCTCGAGGACGGCTTCCGCCGGCGCGTCGACGCCCTGCCGGCCGACACCCGCGCCCTGCTGCTGGTCGCGGCGGTCGAACCGGTCGGCGACGGGCCGCTGTTGTGGCACGCCCTGCGTCTGCTGGGCATCGGGCCGGAGGCCGTGGCGCCGGCCGAGGCCGCGGACCTGATCACCCTGGGAGCCGCCGTGCGGTTCCGGCACCCGCTGGTGCGTTCGGCGGTGTGGCGCGGCGCGGATGCCGCGGC
>NZ_LFVW01000631.1:0-6722 GCF_001182915.1 Kitasatospora sp. MY 5-36 | reverse complement strand
GAGCGGGCGGCGGGTCGGCCGGGCGGCGGGCTTGCTCATCGGGTGCCCTCCTCGGCGGGCGCGGCGTCGGGCGCGAGGCCGGCGAACAGGTCGTCCTCCGGCTCGCCCGGCCCGGCCTGGCCGCGCACCAACTGGTAGTACTCGGTGGTGAACAGCGGCTGGGCCAGGTCGTTGGAGAGCGCGAAGAAGGCGCCGTCCACGGTGATCTGGGTGGCGTGGGCGGTCATCGCGGCGGTCTTGCGCCCCGCCTGCGCGGCGCCGTCCAGCACGGTGGTGACCACCTCGTCGTCGACCACGCCGGGGACGTCGGCGGGCTGCGCGACACCCGGGAAGGACGCCTTGGCGGCGGCCTCGGCGAGCCCGGCCTCGATCACCGAGCAGGGCATCCGGTTCCAGTACACCTTGGCGATCCGCCAGGCCGGGCCCAGCTCCGGCCGGTGCGCCGGGTCGGCGGCCAGCTCGTACGCGCGCATCGCGACCCGGTGTGCCTGGATGTGGTCCGGGTGCCCGTAGCCGCCGTCCGGGTCGTACGTGACCAGCACCTGCGGGCGCACCTCGCGGACCACCGCGACCAGGTGGCCGGCCGCCTCGTCGACGTCCGCCTGCCAGAAGCAGCCGGGCACGTCGTTCTCGGGCACGCCCATCATCCCGGAGTCGCGGTAGCGCCCCGGGCCGCCGAGGAAGCGGAAGTCGGACACGCCGAGGGCGCTCATCGCCTCGGTCAGCTCGCCGATCCGGTACGCGCCGAGGGTGTCGTCCCGATCGGCCGTCAGGTGGGCCAGCTCCGGGGGGATCACCTCGCCGCCCTCGCCGAGGGTGCAGGTCACCAGCGTGACCCGGGCGCCCTCGGCGGCGTACCGGGCCATGGTGGCGCCGTTGCCGATCGACTCGTCGTCGGGGTGCGCGTGGACCAGGAGGAGGCGGCGGCCGGTAGTCGCGGTCATGGGAGGAAGCCTAACCACCGGCCGGTGGGGGTCAGAGCCTCAGGCCGTTGATCATTCCGGCGAGGTTGCTGGTGACCTGGCTGATCGACGGGGCGATCGAGCTGGAGGCCAGGTAGAAGCCGAGCAGCGCGCAGACGATCGCGTGCGCCAGCTTCAGGCCGGACCGGCGGATCAGGATCACCACGATGACCAGCATCAGCACGGCGGCGGAGATGTTCATGGCCATGTCGGCTCACACCCCTTCTCGGGCACGCCGCCTCCGGGGAGGCGGCGAGGGACGGTGCGGGACTGGGGGCTGCGGGCGACCGCGGTCCGGGACGGGGCCGGACGGCCGCTCGCGCGACAAGTCATACCCGATGGGTAAGGGTGGCATTACCCTCGGTGAGGCCACGCGCGCCGGGGCATCGTGGCATCCGAGGGGCGCATGGGCCGGTCGGAGGCGGTTTGGACCCCTTTGGGGCGTACTTGCCGACGATGCTCCGAACGAGTGATCAGTGCACGCCCGGGGGTGGTGGTCCGGCGTCATAAGGTCTGGTGCCATGACCTCCCACACCCCTGCCGACACCTTCCCACGGCAGTACGCGCGGACCCTGCGCTACACCGTCGGCGCGCCCCGCTCCTTCTCCGTCGCGCCCGACGGCTCGCGGGTCGTCTTCCTCCGCTCCGGCTCGGGCCGCGACCGGGCCAACCTGCTCTGGACCCTCGACACCGCCACCGGCGAGGAGCGGGTCGCCGCCGACCCGGCCGCGCTGCTCGGCGGCGGCGGGGAGGACCTGTCGCCGGCCGAGAAGGCCCGCCGCGAGCGCAGCCGCGAGGGCTCGGCCGGCATCGTCGGCTACGCCCTGGACGCGTCCGGCGCGCTGGCCGCCTTCGCCCTCTCCGGCCGGCTGTTCACCGCCGACCTCGGCACCGGCGCCACCGCCGAACTGCCCGCCGAGGGGCCGCTGTTGGACCCACGCCCGGCCCCGGACGGCGCCCACGTCGCGTACGCCAACGCCGCCGGCGAGCTGCGGCTGACCCGCACCGACGGCGGCGGCGACCGGGTGCTGGCCGAGCCGGACGGCCCGAACGTCACCTGGGGCCAGGCCGAGTTCATCGCCCAGGAGGAGATGGACCGCGACCGCGGCTTCTGGTGGTCCCCGGACAGCGACCGGCTGCTGGTCGAGCGCGCCGACGACAGCCCGGTGCGCCGCTGGTGGATCGCCGACCCGGCGAACCCGGACCGCGAGCCCGCCGAGGTCGCCTACCCGGCGGCCGGTGGCGCCAACGCGGAGGTCGGGCTCTGGCTGCTCGACCTGTACGGCGGGCGCACCGAGGTGGTCTGGGACCGCGAGGCCTACCCGTACCTGGGCCGGGTGCACTGGTCGAAGGGCGGCGTGCCGCTGCTCCTGGTCCAGACCCGCGACCAGCGCGGCCAGCGGATCCTCGGCCTGGACACGGCCACCGGCGCCACCGAGGTGCTGCACGAGGAGAAGGACGGCGCCTGGCTGGAGCTGTTCCAGGGCACACCGGCCTGGACCCCGGACGGCAAGCTGGTCCGGATCTCCGACGAGGGGGGAGTGCGGGCGCTGGTGATCGGCGACCGTGCCGTGACCGGGGCCGACCTGCACGTCCGCTCGGTCGTCGCGGTCACCGAGCGGGAGGTGTTCTTCAGCGCCGCCGGCGGCGCCGAGGAGACCGACCCCGAGCCGGGCTGGATCGGCGTCGGCCGGATCAGCCACGACGGCACGCGGCTGGGCTGGGAGTCCGCCAACGGCCGGCCGTTCACCTCCGTCACCAGCGCGGTGCACGGCGGCGGGATCACCGTCCGGGCCACCGCCGAGCCCGACCTGCCCGGCACCCTGGTCACCGTCGCCCGGGACCTGCCCGAGGGCCTGGCGGTCGACGACGTCGCCACCATCGCCTCGTACGCCGAGACCCCGGCCATCACCGCCCGCCCGGTCTTCCGCTTCGCCGGCGAGCGCCGCATCCCGTCCGCCGTCTTCCTGCCCACCGGCTACGACCGCGAGCGGGACGGCCTGCTGCCCGTCCTGATGGACCCGTACGGCGGCCCGCACGGCCAGCGCGTCCTCCAGGCGCACAACCCGCACCTCAACTCGCAGTGGTTCGCCGACCAGGGCTTCGCGGTGGTGGTCGCCGACGGGCGCGGCACCCCCGGGCGCGGGCCGGCCTGGGAGAAGTCGATCGCCTTCGACTTCGCCGGGGCCACCCTGGACGACCAGGTGGAGGCGCTGCGGGCGCTCGCCGAGGAGTTCCCGCTGGACCTCGACCGGGTCGCCGTCCGCGGCTGGTCGTACGGCGGCTACCTCTCGGCGCTCGCCGTGCTGCGCCGCCCGGACGTCTTCCACGCGGCGGTGGCCGGGGCGCCGGTGACCGATTGGGAGCTGTACGACACCCACTACACCGAGCGCTACCTGGGCGACCCGGCCGAGCGGCCCGAGGTGTACGCCGCCAACTCGCTGAGCGGGTACGCGGCCGGGCTGGAGCGCCCGCTGATGATCATCCACGGGCTGGCGGACGACAACGTGGTGGCCGCGCACACCCTGCGGCTGTCCTCGGCGCTGCTCGCCGCCGGGCGTCCGCACACCGTGCTGCCGCTGTCCGGCGTCACCCACATGACCCCGCAGGAGGAGGTCGCGGAGAACCTGCTGCTGCTCCAGGTCGACTTCGTGAAGCGCTCGCTGGGCGTGTGACACCCGTCTGACCAGCGCTTTCGGCGGCCGGTGCCCCTGACGGGGGTACCGGCCGCCGGCATGACATCCGTCATGCCGAAGGCACGACGGCGGACACTGCCGCCGCCACCCGCCCGCGCGGGACTCTGAGGTGGTGCGAACAGCACCGGTCGTGACACCACGAGCGTGACACCCT
This sequence comes from Kitasatospora sp. MY 5-36, assembly GCF_001182915.1. NCBI lineage: Bacteria > Bacillati > Actinomycetota > Actinomycetes > Kitasatosporales > Streptomycetaceae > Kitasatospora > Kitasatospora sp. MY 5-36. The sequence goes on along the minus strand of NZ_LFVW01000631.1, from coordinate 2,910 downwards.
CAGGGAAGAGGAGCCGGGCAATGGTTACCGAGGTGGCCGCCTTCCGCGGCGTGGGCAAGAGCTACGGGCGGGTGCGCGCCGTGGACGGACTGGACCTCGTGCTCCGACCGGGCGAGACCGTCGCCCTGCTCGGGCCGAACGGCGCCGGGAAGTCCACCAGCCTGGACCTGCTGCTCGGCCTGCGCGAGCCCGACCGGGGCAGCGTGACCCTGTTCGGCGGCGCCCCGCGGGCCGCGATCGAGGACGGCCGGGTCGGCGCGATGCTGCAGAGCGGCGGGCTGATGTCCGACGTCAAGGTGCGCGAGCTGGTGCAGCTCGCCTGCGACGTGCACCCGCGCGGCCGGTCGGTCACGGAGGTGCTGGCCGACGCCGGGATCACCGAGTTCGCGGAGCGCCGGGTCGACAAGCTGTCCGGCGGCCAGGAGCAGCGGGTCCGCTTCGCCCTGGCCATCGCGGGCGACAACGACCTGATCGTGCTGGACGAGCCCACCACCGGCATGGACGTCAGCGTGCGGCAGTCGTTCTGGGCGAGCATGCGCGCCCAGGCCGACGCCGGGCGCACGGTGCTGTTCGCCACCCACTACCTGGAGGAGGCCGACTCGATCGCCGACCGCGTCCTGGTGCTGCACCGCGGCCGGCTGATCGCCGACGGCAGCTCGGCGGAGATCAAGGCCAGGGCCGGCGCCCGCCGGATCGCCTTCGAACTCCACGACGCGGACGGCGGGTTCGAGGAGTCCGTGCTGCGCACCCTGCCCGGTGTGCAGTCGCTGGACGTCACCGCGCGGGTCCCGGGGGTGCGGACGGTGCGGATCCGGACCGCGGACGCCGACGCCACCGCGGCCGGGATCTACCGGGCGGGGCTGTACCCGCGCGGGCTGGAGGTGGCCGGCGTGGGCCTGGAGCAGGCCTTCCTGACCATCACCGGCGAACTGGACCGCCAGGACGGCGCCCGGCGCGCCGACGAGCAGAGCGCCGACGAGCGGAGCGCCGACAAGGAGAGCGTGCGATGACCACCCTGATCAAGCTGGAGATCCTGCGGACCCTGCGCAACCGGCGCTACCTGCTCTTCACCATCGCCTACCCGGCGCTGATGTACTTCTTCTTCATCAACGCCTACGGCTCCACTCAGCTGGCCGGCGGCCTGCCGGTGAAGACCTACTTCATGGTCTCGATGGCCACCTTCGGCGCCGTCGGCGCGGTGCTGACCGGCAGCGCGCAGCGGATCTCGCTGGAGCGCAAGAGCGGCTGGGTGCGCCAGCTGCGGCTGACCGCGCTGCCCGGCCGGGCGTACACCGTCGGCAAGATCGCGGCGACCGCGGTCACCACGCTGCCGGCGATCCTGGTGGTCTTCGCGGTCGGCGCGAGCCAGGGGGTCTCGCTGACCGTGCCGCAGTGGGCCGGACTGACGGCCGCGCTCTGGCTGGGCAGCTTCGTCTTCGCCGCGCTCGGGGTGGCGCTCGGGTACGCGGCCGCGCCGGACGCGGTGCAGCCGATCGTGATGATCACCTACATGGCGATGGCCCTGCTCGGCGGCACCTGGTTCCCGGTGAGCGGCTCGCTGGAGAAGTTCGCCCGGTTCAACCCGGTGTACCTGTACAACCAACTGGCCGGCTTCACCCGGCCCGGGCACTCCCTGGACACCGTCGCGGTCGCCGGGCTGGCCGGCTTCCTCGTGGTGTTCGCCGCCGCCGCGGCGGCGCTGTACCGCCGCGACACCCGCCAGGCATGATGACCGGCATGAGTGACGCGCGCCGGACCCACCGCACCGACGAACCGCCGGAGGCGGGAGCGGCGCGCGCCTCCTTCATGAACGTGCCCGGCTCCCCGGTGGAGACCAGGCGGCAGCTGCTGGTCAAGGTCGCCTGGATGCTGCTGTGGATGCTCTACCTGGCCTACCCGGCCGGCGACCTGCTGAGCGGCGCCCACAACACGGCCGGGACGGTGCTCGGCTGGTGCTGCCTGGCCGGGTTCGTGGGCGCCTACGTGCTGCTGGTGATCTTCCGCTCGCAGGCCGGGATGCGGCCGCGGGCCTGCCTGGCGATCGTCACGACGATGGTCGCGCTGGCCGTCGCCACCTCGGTCGTCCTCGGCTCCGCCTTCCTGACGCTGTTCATCTACGCCTCGGTGTGCGTCGCCATCATCACGCCGGCCCGGTACGCGCTGCGGGTGCTGATCGCCATGGCCGTGCTCACCGCCGTGGTCGGGGCGGCGATCGGGGCGGGCAACGACAACATCACCACCTTCGCGCTCAGCGCCTTCCTCTCCGGCGTCGCGATGACCGGGTTGCAGCGGCTGGTCGCCACGATGAAGGAGCTGCGCGAGGCCCGGGCCGCGGTCGCGCACCTGGCCGCCTCCGAGGAGCGGCTGCGGATGGCCCGCGACCTGCACGACCTGCTCGGGCACTCGCTGTCGCTGATCACCCTGAAGAGCGAGCTGGCCGGGCGGTTCATGGACGCGGGCAAGGACGAGGCGGCGCGGGCGCAGGTCGCCGACATCGAGCAGGTCGCCCGGCAGTCGCTGATCGACGTCCGGGAGGCGGTGACCGGCTTCCGCCGGCCGACCCTGCCGGTGGAACTGGCCGCCGCCCGTACCGCGCTGGCCGCCGCGCAGGTCCGGCTGGAGGCCGCGCCGGAGCTGGTGGACGCCTGGCCGTCGCTGGCCGAGGAGGAGACGGGCGCGCTGGCCTGGGCGCTGCGCGAGGCCGTGACCAACGTCGTCCGGCACGGCGAGGGCGCCACCGTCTGCACGGTCACGGCGGACGAGAGCTGGGAGGCGAGCGGCGAGCGCTACGCCGTCCTGGAGATCGTCGACAACGGGCGCGGGCCGGGCAAGTCCCAGCCGGGCAACGGGCTGTCCGGGCTGGAGGAGCGGCTGGCGTTGGTCGGCGGGCGGCTGGAGACCGGGCCGGGG
>NZ_LFVW01000630.1:0-6726 GCF_001182915.1 Kitasatospora sp. MY 5-36 | reverse complement strand
GGGGCGGGCCGTCGCCTCCGGGGTGCCGGGCGCGGCCGCACCGGGCTCGGTGGCGGTCGCGATCGAGCACATCGGTACGGGCGAGCCGGGCGGGCCGGTCGGGGCGGGCGGGGGCGAGGATCCGGCGCTGTCCCGGGGCGGGCCGGGCAGGGACGGGTCGGTTGCGGCGGGGTGGAGCGAGGTCATCTGCGGGCCCTTCGGGAAACGGTCCCGACGATCCTCCCGCACCACGCGATCAGCTCCAAGCGTCCAACCCGGTGGTGTGCGCGATACCACCGCGACACCGCCGCGATACCACCACGGAATCACCCGGGGACCGTCGCGGGCCCACCCGGGCCCACCCGGGGATCGCCCAAGACGGCGCCGGGCGGGCACTGTTGCCGTACGACCGGAACGCCGCCCCGTTCCGCCCGCCGACGCCGACCAGGCCCGGCCGGCCGGGTTCGCTCCGGGCTCACACCCGGACTCACCCGACGGACTCACCCGGCGGATTCACCTGCCTGGCTCAACTGCCGGGTGCGACAAAGCCCTTGAGGTCGTTGAGCACCACGTTCGCCGCCATGACGCCGAGCCCGAGGAACCAGGTCTCGTCCGAAACCGGCCGGGCCTGACCGGACTTGACCGCACCGAGCGTCTTCCAGAGCGCGCCGCCGAGCACCGCGTCCTGGTTGGTCGAGCTGGGGCTGCCGTACACGCCGTAGAAGATCCAGTCGGCGTCGGCCTTGTCGATCTGCTCCGGGCTGACCTCCACCGCGAGCTCCTTGACCTGCTCGATCGCGGGCTGCGGCAGCGGCACGTCGGTGAGGATGGTGCCGATGAAGGAGAGCTCCGCGTAGAGCCGGGTGCGGCCCGGCATGAAGCGCAGTGGCGTGATGGTGGGCCGCTTGTCGCCGAGCTTCGCGCCGATCGCCGCGGCGGCCGCCTGGTACGCGTCGAGCTGGGTCTTGGCCTCGGCCTCCAGGCCGAAGGCGCTCGCGTTGAGCAGGAAGTTCTGCTTCCACGGGTAGCCGGGGCGCAGCGAGAAGACGGTCGGCGCGATCTTGGAGAGCTGCGCGTACTGGTCCTGGGCGCGCAGCTGGCTGCCGAGGATCAGGTCCGGCTTGAGCGCGGCGATGGCCTCCAGGTTGAGGCTGTTGATGGTGCCGACGGCGGCGGGGCTGCCGGCCTTGTCCTTGAGGTAGGACGTCAGGGACTTGGAGCCGTCGGTGTACACGATGCCGACCGGCTGGATGCCGAGGGCGACGACGTTGTCGAGCTCGCCGGTGTCCAGCACCACGACCCGGGTGGGCCTGGCCGGGAGCACCGTCTCGCCCATCGCGTGCCTGAGGGTGCGCGGGTAGACGCCGGGGGCGGCGTCGGTGCCGAAGCCCTTCATCCTCTCGATCACGGCGGCGTAGTCGTCCCCGCCCTGCTTGACCGACTTCTGGTTCGGGGAGGAGCCGCCGCCGGCCGGGGTCGAACCGCTGCTGCCCGACCCGCCCGATCCGCCGGAGCTGCCGCAGGCGGTGAGGAGTCCGCCGAGGCCGAGCACCGCCCCGCCGGCGATCCCGGCGGTGAGGAACCGGCGACGGCCGGAGGTGCGGGGGGAGAGGACCGGGTCGTCGGAGGTGGGGGGCACGCGACGCTCCTTTCACGATCGAAATTAGGTTAGGCAAACCTATCCGACTCGGGGAGCGGTGGGGGGAGCGGCCCGTCCGGGCCGGGGGGCAAACCTGGTCGAACCTTGGCAAAAGGGAGAAATTTTCTTGGCCCAACTCCTTTGAAACAAAGGTACATGGGTTAACAAGCCGTAAATACATCCACCCGAACAGCCGTCACGAGAACGAATCGAAGCAAGTGGTTTAGATCACCAAGGGTTGGTCTACTCAACCTTCCATGCCCGCCTCTAGGGTGCGCTGGTGTTTGATCAGCAGCTCTCAGAGCACACGAGCAGCGGCCGGGCAATGGCGCCCGGCGCTCCGCAGGGTGCCCCGGTCAGTGGCATCAGTGGTGGGGTCCCCGTCGATCAGGGGACCGCTGGGGGAGCGGGGGACAAGGGTCTACGGGGCGGTTCCGTCGGCCTGCTGAGCAGTGTGGTGCTGGGCGTCTCGACGGTCGCCCCGGTCTACTGCCTGACCGCCACACTCGGCCCGACCGTCACCGCGGTCGGGGTGCAGATGCCGGCGGTGTTCCTGGCTGGCTTCCTGCCGATGCTGCTCGTCGCGTTCGCGTACAAGGAGCTGAACAAGGACTTCCCGGACTGCGGCACGTCCTTCACCTGGGGCGTCCGGGCCTTCGGTCCCCGGGTCGGCTGGATGGCCGGGTGGGGCCTGACGGTGGCGACCATCATCGTGCTCTCCAACCTGGCCGGGGTCGCGACCGACTTCCTGTACCTGATGCTCGGGGAGATGACCGGCAGCAGCTGGGTCACCGAACTCGACCAGAACAAGGCCGTCCACCTGCTCACCGTGGTCCTGCTGATCGCCGGCGCCACCGCGATGAGCTACCGGGGGATGACCGCGACCAAGTGGTTCCAGTACAGCCTGGTCGGCCTCCAGCTGGCCGTGCTGCTGCTCTTCTCCGTCATCGCCATCGGGAAGGCCGCCTCGGGCGACCTGCCCGACTCGATCGGCTTCTCCTTCTCCTGGCTCAACCCGCTCGAGGTCAGCTCGTTCAGCGCGTTCACCGCCGGGCTGTCGCTGTCGATCTTCATGTACTGGGGCTGGGACACCTGCCTGACCATGAACGAGGAGACCCAGGGCAGCGCCAAGACCCCCGGTCGCGCCGCGATGATCTCCATGGTCACCCTGGTCGGCTCGTACCTGCTGGTCGCGATCGCCTCCCAGATGTTCGCGGGCGTCGGCAGCACCGGCAACGGCCTCGGCAACCCGGCCACCGCCGACAACGTCTTCTCCGCGCTGGCCCGTCCGGTGCTCGGCTCGCCGTGGAGCATCCTGCTCTTCCTGGCCGTCGTCGCCAGCGCCGCCGCCAGCCTGCAGACCACCTTCATCCCGGTGGCCCGCACCCTGCTCGCGATGAGCGCCTACCGCGCCGTGCCGCCGCGCTTCGGCGCCGTCCACCCGCGCTTCCGCACCCCCGGCTACGCCACCGTCGCGGCGGGCATCGCCACCGCGGTCTTCTACGTCGGGATGAGCCTGATCAGCGAGAACGTCGTCCAGGACACCATCCTGGCGCTCGGTCTGATGATCTGCTTCTACTACGCACTGACCGCTTTCGCCTGCGTCTGGTACTTCCGCGGTTCGCTGCGCACCGGTGTCCGCGCGCTGCTGCTCAAGGGCGTCGCCCCGTTCGTCGGCGGCGTGCTGCTCACCGCGGTCTTCCTCCAGACCCTCACCGACGCCTGGGCCCCCGACTACGGCAGCGGTTCGGTCTTCGGCATCGGCTCGGTCTTCGTGATCGGCGTCGGCATCCTGCTGCTCGGCGCGGGCCTGATGACCTGGTACGGCTTCATCCGGCCGGAGTTCTTCCGCGGCGAGACGCTGCACAAGGACACCCCGGCACTGGTCGTGGAGGACTGACTGCCGCTACCGTGGGGCACATGAAGCGCTTCATCGGCCTGTGCTGGTGGCCGTCCTAGGACGGCCACACCACTCGCCTGAGCAGGGCCGTCCGGGATGGACGGCCCTGCTGCGTTTTCCGTAGGACGGGCCCCTCGCCCCGGACGGCCGCCACCACCGCCGTACCGAGGAGAGACACCTTGACCACCGCCACCGCCACCGTCCCTACCGCCACCGTCCCCACCACTGCCGGTCCCGCCGCCGCCGTCGCCGCCGCGTCCGTCCTGTCCGACGACCCGGCAGCCCACCGCGTCCTCACCGGGGACCGCCCCACCGGACCGCTCCACCTCGGCCACTACTTCGGCACCCTGCGGAACCGGGTCCGGCTCCAGGACCAGGGCGTCGAGATGTTCGTCGTGGTCGCCGACTACCAGGTCATCACCGACCGCGACCTCGCCGACCGGCTCGCCGAGCACACCGAGAACCTCGTCCTCGACTACCTCGCCGCCGGCCTCGACCCCGAGCGGGCGACGATCTTCCCGCACAGCGCCGTCCCCGCCCTCAACCAGCTGCTGCTCCCCTTCCTCAGCCTGGTCAGCGTCGCAGAGCTGGGCCGCAACCCCACCGTCAAGGACGAGATCACCCACTCCCGGCAGTCCGCCGTCAGCGGGCTGATGTTCACCTACCCCGTCCACCAGGCCGCCGACATCCTCTTCTGCAAGGCCGACCTGGTCCCGGTCGGCCAGGACCAGCTGCCCCATCTCGAAGTCGCCCGCACCGTCGCCCGCCGCTTCAACGAGCGCTACCCGCACGCCGACGGCAGCGCCGTCTTCCCCCGCCCGCAGGCCCTGCTCTCCGAAGCCCCGATGCTGCTCGGCACCGACGGCGGAAAGATGAGCAAGAGCCGGGGCAACGCCGTCGCCCTCGGCGCCACCGAGGACGAGACCGCCCGGATCATCCGTGGCGCCAGGACCGACGCCGACCGCCGGATCGGCTACGACCCGGTCGACCGGCCCGAGGTCTCCAGCCTCGTCCTGCTCGCCGCCCTCTGCCAGGACCGGGCCCCCGAGGCCGTCGCCGAGGAGATCGGCGACGGCGGCGCCGCCGCGCTCAAGCGCACCGTCACGGAGTCCGTCAACGAGTTCCTCCGCCCGCTGCGCGCCCGCCGCGCCGAACTCGCCGCCGACCGGGGGCACCTGCGGCAGGTCCTGCGCGACGGCGCCGAGCGGGCCAACGCCGTCGCCGACGCCACCCTCGCCGAGGTGCGGGAGGTGATGGGGGCGGCGATCTGAAGAGCCCTCACGTCGGCCGGCGGACATCGGCCGGTCGGCACGGGGCATATCGTCACCGGGCGGTCGCGGCCACGGCGCGACCGCCCGAACCCCGCTTCCGCGTCCGAAAGGTGGCCCGGCCCATGGACCAGCACCCGACCACACCCGGCCAGGGGCTGACCCGCCCGCCGCACCTGCGCCCCGGCGACCACGTCGCCGTCGTCGCCCCCAGCGGTCCCGTCGACGCCGAACGTCTCACCGCCGGGTGCGCGATCCTCCGCTCCTGGGGGCTCCGCGTGACCGTCGCCCCGCACGTCCTCGACACCCACCCCACCCTCGGCTACCTGGCCGGCACCGACGCCGACCGCGCCGCCGACCTCCAGACCGCCTGGCTCGACCCCGCCGTCGACGCCGTCATCTGCGCCCGCGGCGGGTACGGCGTGCACCGCATCGTCGACCTGCTCGACTGGACCGCGATGCGCGCCGCCGCCCCCAAGCCCTTCATCGGCTTCAGCGACGTCAGCTCCCTGCACGAGGCCTTCGCCCGGCGGCTCGGCCTCGCCACCCTGTACGGACCGCTGGCCGCCGGCGCCTCCTTCGTCTCCGACGGCCCGACCGCCGAGCACCTGCGCCGCACCCTCTTCGACCCCGCCGCCGTCACCGTCCTCACCTCGCCCACCGCCGCCCCGCTCGTCCCCGGCCGCGCCCGCGGCGTCACGGCCGGCGGCTGCCTCCACGTCCTCACCGCCGAGCGCGGCACGCCCGCCGCCCGTCCCTCGTACGAGGGCGCCGTCCTGCTGCTCGAAGACGTGAACGAGCACCCCTACCAGCTCGACCGGCTGCTGACCCAGCTCCTGCGCTCCGGAGCCCTCGACGGCGTGGCCGGCCTGGCCCTCGGCTCCTGGGAGGGCTGCGGACGGCCCCAGCGGGTCCGGGACGTGATGCTCGACCGGCTCGGCGGGCTCGGCGTCCCCGTGCTCTGGGAACTGGGCTTCGGCCACTGCCCCTCCACCCTCACCGTCCCGCTCGGCGTGCCCGCCCTGCTCGACGCCGACGCCGGCACCCTCACCCTGGACCTGCCCGCCCTCGCCGACCGCTGAGCAAAGCCGACCGCCGAGCGAAGAGGTTCACTGAGCAAAGAGGTGCACTGAGCAAAGAGGCGCACTGAACAGGAGGCGCGCGCTGAGTAGGGTGCGGCCATGAACGAGGACCGCCTCACCGCCCTTGCCCTCGGCTTCCTCCGAGGCCCGGGCAGCAACGCCCGTACGATCCTCGGACTTGCCGGCCCGCCCGGCGCCGGCAAGTCCACCCTGGCCCGCCACCTGGTCGCCGAGGTCGAGCGGGCCGAAGGCCCCGGCACCGCCGCCTACGTCCCGCTCGACGGCTTCCACCTCTCCGGTGCCCAGCTCGACCGCCTCGGCCTGACCCACCGCAAGGGCGCCCCGGCGACCTTCGACGCCCACGGCTACGTCGCCCTGCTGCGCCGGATCGCCGGCGACCGGTTCCAGGACATCTACGTCCCGGACTTCGACCGCGCCCTGGACGAGCCGGTCGCTGCCCGCCACGTGGTCCGCCCGCGGACCCGGCTCGTCATCACCGAGGGCAACTACCTCGCCTCCGCCGAAACCCCCTGGCCCGCCGCCCGCCGCCTGCTGCACGAGCTCTGGTACGTCCACGCCGAGGACGAGGTCCGCGAGGAGCGCCTGCTCCGGCGGCACCGCGACGGCGGCCGTGACGAGGCCACCGCCCGCCACTGGGTCACCGGCAACGACCACCCCAACGGCGAGTACGTGAAGCCGGGCCGGGCGCTCTGCACCCGCACCGTCTCCGGGACGGGTTTGCCTCCGGCGCCGGACAGGGGTAGTGTTTCCTAGTCGCTCGGCAGGGAGCACCGGACACGCGTCTGCGCGGACGGTCCCGGAGCGGCCAATCCTCTGAAACACCACTTCCGGTTCGTG
>NZ_LFVW01000629.1:0-6736 GCF_001182915.1 Kitasatospora sp. MY 5-36 | reverse complement strand
GGCACCGTGCCGGCCGGCAGCAGTTCGGGGACCTCGCGCAGGTGCCAGGCCTTGCGCCCGTGCGTCCGCAGCGCCGCCAGGAAGGAGCGGGCCGCGTCCAGCACGGCCGTGACCTCCCGCCCGGCCTCGACCGGGTGTCCGCGTCCGTCGCGTCCGAGGCGCAGCAACCGGGTGCCGTCCGGGCCTGCGACCAATGTCACATCGGCGTCGAGCGCGGCGACGTCGCCCCGCCCGTCGTCCAGCGCGAACAGGAACTTGCCGGACAGCCCGGCGGCCCAGTCGGCGGCGCACAGCCGCGCGTCCAACTCCCGTACCCAGGACTGCACATCGGCGTTGCCGGCGGCTCCCTCGGCGGCGGTGTCCAGTCCGGCCGTCGGCGAGGCGACGATGTTGCGGACCCGCTCGTGGGTGTCCGAGGGCAGCAGCCCGACGGCGCGCAGCCGGTCGGCGAGCTCGGCCGCGCAGTGCGGGGCCAGGCCGCGCAGCTGGACGTTGCCGCGCGAGGTGGTCTCCAGCTCGCCGTCGCCGAGGGCCTCGGCGGCCTCGGCCAGCGCGAGGGCCTGACGGTCCGTCAGCAGGCCGCCGGGCAGGCGGATCCGGGCGAGGGCGCCGTCGTCGGCCGTATGCAGACGAAGTGCTCCAGGACAGGCGTCCGCACGCCCCCGGTCGGGCACCTCCCGGTCGGGTCCTGCGGCGCCCGGCGCGGTGGCGTCGGGTGTCGGTGGCATGGCGGCGAGCATACAGATGATCCGATCGCTTGCCTCCGTCCGCTGCATCACACCCCGGCCCCGCCCCCGCCGCACCTGCCGGACACCCCGAGCCCCCGTCCGCCGGACATCCGAGCCCCGTCGGCCGGACGTCCGAAAGCTCACCCTCCCCCAGGTCAGCCGCACCCCGTACGATGCTGGCGGGCGGTCCCTCACGGACCGTCCGCACGCCAGCGACGGCGCAGGGGAGGAAACCGGTGCGAACCCGGTGCGGTCCCGCCACTGTGACCGCGGTTCACCGGTAGACCGGTCGGCCGCGGGAGCCAGGAACTCCTGCCGTCCTCCACCGGCCCGGGGCGCGGACCCCGAGGAAGGCAGAAATGTTCCAGCGCTGTCGCATGCCCGCGCCCGCGTCCCCGGCCGCCACCACGGCCGTCCCGACCGCCACCGCGGCTGTCCCGACCGCCGTCATGCCCGTTCCGGCCGCCGCCACGACCACCCCGGTCGACCGCGCGACCGCCCCGGCCCGCGCCGCGACCACCCCGGTCGACCGCGCGGCCGTCCGTGCCACCCCAGCGGCCGCCCCGGCCCAGATCCCGGCCACCCCGGCCACCGACGAGGCCGGGAGGGCCTTCACATGATCCTGCTGCTGTCGACGTCCGACACCGACCTGCTCAGCGCCCGCGCCTCCGAGGGACCGGTGCGCTACCGCCTCGGCAACCCGGCCCGGCTCACCCCCGAGGACCTGCCCGCGCTGCTGGAGGGCACCGAGCTCGTCGTGGTCCGCCTGCTCGGCGGACGCCGCGCCTGGCAGGAGGGCCTGGACGCGCTGCTGGCCGGCCCCCGCCCGGTGGTGGTGCTGACGGGCGAGCAGGCCCCCGACGCCCAGCTGATGGAGCTGTCCACCGTCCCGGCCGGCATCGCCGCCGAGGCGCACGCCTACCTGGCCCACGGCGGCGCCGCCAACCTGGCCGAGCTGGGCGCCTTCCTCTCCGACACCGTGCTGCTGACCGGCCACGGCTTCGCCCCGCCCGCCTCCGCCCCGGCCTGGGGCCCGCTGGAGCGCGAGGCCCGTACGTCCGAGGGTCCGACGGTGGCGGTGCTCTACTACCGCGCCCACCACATGAGCGGCAACACCGCCTTCGTGGAGACGCTCTGCCGGGCCGTCGAGGACCAGGGCGCCCGGGCCAGGGCCTACTACTGCGCCTCGCTGCGCGGCGCCGAGCCCGAGCTGCTGGCCGCGCTCGGCGAGGCGGACGCGATCGTCACCACCGTGCTCGCCGCCGGCGGCACCCGCCCGGCCGACGCCCAGGCCGGCGGGGACGAGGAGGCCTGGGACGCGGGCGCGCTGGCCGCGCTCGACCGCCCGATCCTCCAGGCGCTCTGCCTCACCTGGTCGCGCGCCCAGTGGGAGGCCAGCGACGACGGCCTGTCCCCGCTGGACACCGCCACCCAGATCGCCGTCCCGGAGTTCGACGGCCGCCTGATCACCGTCCCGTTCTCCTTCAAGGAGCTGGACGAGGACGGCCTGACCGTCTACGCCGCCGACCCGGAGCGCGCCGCCCGCGTCGCCGGCACCGCCGTCAAGCACGCCCGGCTGCGGCACGTCCCGGCCGCCGAGCGCCGCCTCGCCCTGGTGCTGTCCGCGTACCCGACCAAGCACGCCCGGGTCGGCAACGCCGTCGGCCTGGACACCCCGGCCAGCGCGGTGCGGCTGCTGGAGCGGCTGCGCGCGGAGGGCATGGACCTCGGGGACGACCTCCCCGCGTTCGACGACGGCGAGGGCGGCCACGAGGGCGACCCGCTGATCCACGCCCTGATCGCGGCCGGCGGCTACGACCAGGACTGGCTCACCGAGGAGCAGCTGGCCCGCAACCCGGTCCGCATCCCCGCCGCCGACTACCGCCGCTGGTACGCCACCCTCCCGCAGGGCCTGCGCGAGCAGGTCGAGGAGCACTGGGGCCCGGCCCCCGGCGAGCTGTACGTCGACCGCTCGCAGAACCCGGACGGCGACATCGTGCTGGCCGCGATCCGCTCCGGGAACCTGCTCGTGCTGATCCAGCCGCCGCGCGGCTTCGGCGAGAACCCGGTCGCCATCTACCACGACCCCGACCTGCCGCCGAGCCACCACTACCTGGCCGCCTACCGCTGGATCCAGGCCGCCCAGGAGGACGGCGGCTTCGGCGCCCACGCGGTGATCCACCTCGGCAAGCACGGCAACCTGGAGTGGCTGCCGGGCAAGACCGCCGCGCTGTCCGCGGAGTGCGGCCCGGACGCCGTCCTCGGCGACCTGCCGCTGGTCTACCCCTTCCTGGTCAACGACCCGGGCGAGGGCACCCAGGCCAAGCGCCGCGCCCACGCCACGCTCGTCGACCACCTCGTCCCGCCGATGGCCCGCGCCGACTCCTACGGCGACATCGCGCGCCTGGAGCAGCTGCTGGACGAGCACTCCAACATCGCCGCGATGGACCCGGCCAAGCTGCCGGCGATCCGCGCCCAGATCTGGACCCTGATCCAGGCCGCCCGGCTCGACCACGACCTCGGCCTGGACGAGCGCCCCGAGGACGACGGCTTCGACGACTTCCTGCTGCACGTCGACGGCTGGCTCTGCGAGGTCAAGGACGCCCAGATCCGCGACGGTCTGCACGTCCTCGGCCAGGCGCCGACCGGCACCGACCGGGTCAACATCGTGCTCGCCATCCTGCGCGCCCGGCAGATCTGGGGCGGCGTCAGCGCCCTGCCCGGCCTGCGCGAGGCGCTCGGCCTGGACGAGGCGGCGCTGACCCTGGGCGCCACCGACGCCGCCGAGGCCCGGGCCCGCGCCCTGGTCGAGGCGATGGAGGCGGAGGACTGGGCACCCGAGGCGGTCGAGAAGGTGACCGCCGAACTGCCGGAGGCCGTCCAGGAGGCCGTCCGCGCGGTGCTGGACTTCGCCGCCGCCCAGGTGGTGCCGCGGCTCGCGGCCACCACCGACGAGCTGGACGCCGTGCTGCACGCGCTCCAGGGCGGCTTCGTCCCGGCCGGCCCGTCCGGCTCGCCGCTGCGCGGCCTGGTCAACGTGCTGCCCACCGGCCGCAACTTCTACTCCGTCGACCCGAAGGCCGTCCCCAGCAAGCTCGCCTGGGAGACCGGCCAGGCGCTCGCCTCCTCCCTGGTCGAGCGCTACCGCTCGGACAACGACGGCGCGTACCCGCCCTCGGTCGGGCTCTCGCTCTGGGGTACCAGCGCGATGCGCACCGCCGGCGACGACATCGCCGAGGCCTTCGCCCTGCTCGGCGTCCGCCCGGTCTGGGACGACGCCTCGCGCCGGGTCACCGGCCTGGAGCCGATCCCGCTGGACGAGCTGGGCCGCCCGCGCATCGACGTCACGCTGCGCATCTCCGGCTTCTTCCGGGACGCCTTCCCGCACGTGGTCGCCCTGCTGGACGACGCGGTGCGCCTGGCCGCCGCCCAGGAGGAGGCCCCGGAGTCGAACTACGTGCGCGCCCACGTCCAGGCCGACCTCGCCGTGCACGGCGACGAGCGCAAGGCCACCGTCCGCGTCTTCGGCTCCCGCCCGGGCACCTACGGCGCGGGCCTGCTCCAGCTGATCGACAGCCGGGACTGGCGCACCGACGCCGACCTGGCCGAGGTGTACACGGTCTGGGGCGGCTACGCGTACGGCCGCGGGCTGGACGGCCGCCCGGCCCGCGAGGAGATGGAGACCGCGTACAAGCGGATCACCGTCGCCGCGAAGAACACCGACACCCGCGAGCACGACATCGCCGACTCGGACGACTACTTCCAGTACCACGGCGGCATGGTGGCCACCGTGCGGGCCCTCACCGGCAAGGCGCCGACCGCCTACATCGGCGACTCGACCCGGCCGGAGACGGTCCGCACCCGCACCCTGACCGAGGAGGCCGCCCGGGTCTTCCGCGCCCGGGTGGTCAACCCGCGCTGGATCGAGGCGATGCGCCGCCACGGCTACAAGGGCGCCTTCGAGATGGCCGCGACGGTGGACTACCTGTTCGGCTACGACGCCACCACGGGCGTGGTCGCGGACTGGATGTACGAGAAGCTGACCCAGGAGTACGTCCTCGACCCGGTCAACCGGGAGTTCCTCGCGGGCGCCAACCCGTGGGCGCTGCACGGGATCAGCGAGCGGCTGCTGGAGGCGGCGAGCCGCGGGCTGTGGGAGCAGCCGGACCCGGAGCTGATCGAGCAGCTGCAGGCCGCGTTCCTGGAGACCGAGGGGGACCTGGAGGGCGGCGAGGAGTAGGCCGCGCACGGTGATCGGAGGGGCGGGCCCCCTCGGGGCCGCACTTCCTTGGGGCAGCCCTCCTCGGGGCCGCTCCTCCTTGGGGCCACCCCTCCGATCGCCCGTTCTGGCAAGGCCACCGGTACGGCCGGGACCACTGGTTCCGAACATGGGGCTCTTGTCACCCGTTCGGCTGAACGGCGTACTGGTGGTGTACGCCCGTCAAGCGGACAATACGGGTCATGTCGCGTCGCTCCGCTCCCGCCAGCCCGACCCTGCGCACGACCGCCGCCGAGGAACGGGAGCCGCACGCGCCGCACCGGTACCGCGCGCGGACCGGTGCGCTGGCGGCCGGAGCGGTTCCGGTGCTCGCCTTCCCCGCGCCCGGGCAGGCCTGGCTGGCCTGGGTCGCGCTCGTCCCCGGACTGCTGCTGATGCAGCGGGCGCCGTCGGGCCGGGAGGCGGCGGTGCGCGGCTGGTGGTTCGGCGCGGGGTTCATCCTGACCGCGATGTACTGGCTGGTCCCGTCCGTCGGGCCGGGGCTGCCGGTGATCGCGGTGCTGTTCGGGGCGCTCCAGAGCGCCGTCGGGTACACCGTGCACCGGCTGCTGCACCCCCGGCTGACCGCCCGTCGGGCCCTGCTCGCGCTGCTGGTCGTACCCGCCGTCTGGGTGACGACCGAGTACGCGCGGTCCTGGCCCGCGCTCGGCGGGCCGTGGGCGCTGCTCGGCGCCACCCAGTGGCAGCACCCGGCGGTCCTCGGGCTGGCCTCGGCCGGCGGGATCTGGCTGGTCAGCGCGGCGGTGGCGGCGGTGAACACCGGGGCGCTGATCGCGCTGACCGCGGTGCACCGACGGCCGCGGGCCGTCGCGGCCGGGACCGTCGTGCTGGTCCTGGCCTCCGGTCCGCTGCTGTTCGCGCTGCGCGAGGCACCCGCCGCGGACGGGGCCGTGACCGTGGCACTGGTCCAGCCCGGCATCGTGGAAGACCCCCAGGCCCGCTTCGAGGCGAGCGCGCGGATCACGGCCGGACTGGTCGGACAGCCGGTGGACCTGGTCGTGTGGGGCGAGAGCAGCACCACCGCCGACCTGGACCGCGACCCGGCCGCGCTGGACACCCTGCGCCGGCTCGCCGCGACCACCGGCGCCGAGGTCGTCGCCGGGGAGGACGCGCGCAAAACGGACGGGCGGATCTCCAAGGACGCGGTGCTGGTCTCCCCCGCCGGCGTGGTGGACCGCTACCGCAAGATCCGGCTGGTGCCGTTCGGCGAGTACATCCCGCTGCGGCCGGTGCTCGGCTGGATCGCCGGGGTCAGCCGGGCCGCGGGCGAGAACCGGGCGCCCGGAACGGCCTTCCACGTCCTGCCCGCCACCGACCGGGCGGGCGCGCCGCTGCCGGTCGGGGCGCTGATCTGCTTCGAGTCGGCCTTCCCCGACATGGCCCGCACCGCCGCCCGGGACGGCGCCCGGGTGCTGGTCTACCAGTCCTCGACCTCGACCTTCCAGCGCACCTGGGCGCCCGAGCAGCACGTGTCGCTGGCCGCGATCCGGGCCGCCGAGACCGGCCGGCCGGCCGTCCAGGCCTCGCTGACCGGGGTCTCGGCCGCCTTCGACGCCCAGGGCCGGGAACTCGCCCGGCTCGGCACCGACGGCACCGGCGTGCTGACCGTCCGACTGCCGCTCACCGCGCCCGGGACGCTGACCTGGTACGACCGGATCGGCGACGTGGTGCCGCTGGGGGCGCTGCTGGTCACGGCGGGGGCGGCGGGCGCGGGCGTGGCCGGGTGGCG
>NZ_LFVW01000628.1:0-6745 GCF_001182915.1 Kitasatospora sp. MY 5-36 | reverse complement strand
GGCCTCGTCGGCGGTGCGGCCGGGGCGGTTGTCGAGCAGGGTGCGCTCCTCCAGGCCGCGCACCAGGGCGCGCATCTGTTCGCGGACGGCTTCGGTCCAGCGTCCGGCGGCGGCGTGCCCGGCGGCGTCCGTCCGGTACTGGTCGGCGCTGCGCGGGCCCTCGGCGCCGTACACGTCCTGGACGGTGCGGGCGGCGCGGCGGGGTGCGCCGAGGCGCCACCAGACCGCGCCGCCGATCAGCACCGCGACGATCAGGAAGAGGACCAGCCCGGTGGTGCCGGTGGTGCCGTCGCCGGAGATGCTGTCGAGCGCCTTGGCGATGTGGTCGTAGATCCAGTCCGTGACGCGTTGCAGTACGGACGGGTCGTGCTTGTGGTACTCCGCGTCGAGCAGCTCGTCGCGGGCGGCCTCGCGCGCCGGGTCACGCGGCACGGTGACGGGTGCGCCGCCCGCGGCGAGGAGCCTGTCCCCCCAGTTAGGCATCCGGTTCAGCGCCTCGCCGGTGCCGGGTCGCCCTGCGCGCCCCAGCCGGTGCCGCTCTGCTCGGGCAGGCCGGCCGCGCGGGCGAGTTCGATGTCCAGGGCCTCGCGGCGGATCCGCTGGTCGATGTAGACCAGCACGCCGACGGCGGCGATGAAGGGGGTGGTGAAGGTGCCGGCGATGATCCCGGCGACCGCCAGCAGGAGCAGCATGGCCACGCCCTGGTCGGCGGTGTCGGGCAGGCCCTGGGCGTCGAGGCTCTCGAAGCCGAGCAGCAGGCCGAGGAACTGGAACGGGACGACGACGACCATCGCGACGACGAGCGCCAGCACGTGGCCGAGCAGGTTGATGCCGAAGACCCGCCACCAGGCGCCGCGGACCAGCCGCCGCGAGCGCGACAGCGCCGTCAGCACGCCCTGCTTCTCCAGCATCAGGGCGGGCGCGGCGAGGCTGAAGCGCATCCACAGCCAGACGGCGACCGGCACGGTCAGCAGGCCGACCAGGGTGAGCAGGCCGGCGATGGCGACGGAGCCCTGGCCGGCGAGGGAGTAGCCGATCAGCGGGGTGAAGCCGAGCAGGACCACGCCGGGGCCGAGCAGGACGGTGAGCAGGGTCAGCCCGAGCAGCTGCAGCAGCCGGGGGCGGGCGTCGCGCCAGGCCTCCCCGGCGGTCGCCGACCGGCCGAGGACGGCGCGGCTGACCACGATGGTGAGCAGCGCGGTGGCGAACACGTTGAGCAGCAGTTCGAGTGGCAGTCCGGCCAGCATCCGCAGGGTCTGGGTGGCCTCGCCGGTCTTGCCCTTGACCAGCAGGTTGACCAGGAGGCTGCCGGCCTGGGCGACCACGGCGAGGCCGAGCGAGAGCGCGAGCACGGTGCGCCAGTGCCGGCGGACGGTGGTGACGGCACCGTCGAGCAGTTCGCCGAAGCTCAGCGGGCGCAGCGGGATGACGCCCGGCTTGGGGCTCGCCGGGGCGCCCCAGCCGTACGGGCGGTGGCCGCCGGGAGGCTGCTGGCCCCACTGCTGTCCCCACTGCTGTCCGTTCCCGGGGGCGCCGGCCGGGCCGGTCCAGCCGGGGGCGGCCTGTGGTGGTGCCGACGGCCCGGGCACGGCGGCGGGCGCGTCGGCCGGGGGCCGGGCGTCGTCGCGGGGCGGCTCGGACGAGCTGGGCGAGGCCCAGCCCGGGGTGTCGGTCATCACTGCTCCTCGGAGGGCGTCACGGGCGCGACTGCGAACGGATCTTCCGCCCGCGCGCAGCGCCCATCGTGCCATGGGGCCGGAAACCGGCCCCATGGCGATCCGGTTGCTGATCGGCAACGGTCCTCCGCGGCGGGTCGGGCGGTGGTCCGGCGCGGGTTCGCGGGGGGTCGGGAGGCGTTTCCGGGGGAGCATTCGCCCGGTATGGCCGGAATGCACCGGTGGGGGAGTTGGCCGTTCTGGAGCATTGGCACTGCTGTGCGGCAGGTCACAATCCGGTAATGAGAAGATGGACGCATGAAGGGACGCGTCCTCGTCGTTGATGACGACTCCGCACTGGCCGAGATGCTCGGTATCGTGCTGCGGGGTGAGGGTTTTGAGCCGTTTTTCGTCGCGGATGGGGACAGGGCGCTAGCCGCCTTCCGGGAGACCAAGCCGGACCTGGTCCTGCTCGACCTGATGCTGCCCGGCCGGGACGGCATCGACGTGTGCCGGCAGATCCGGGCCGAGTCCGGCATCCCGATCGTGATGCTGACCGCGAAGACCGACACGGTCGACGTGGTGGTGGGCCTGGAGTCGGGGGCCGACGACTACGTCACCAAGCCGTTCAAGCCCAAGGAGCTGGTGGCCCGGGTTCGCGCCCGGCTGCGCCGCGCCGAGGAGCCGACGCCCGAGCAGCTGACCATCGGCGACCTGGTGATCGACGTGGCCGGCCACTCCGTGAAGCGGGACGGCCGGGGCATCCCGCTGACCCCGCTGGAGTTCGACCTGCTGGTCGCGCTGGCCCGCAAGCCCTGGCAGGTGTTCACCCGCGAGGTGCTGCTGGAGCAGGTCTGGGGCTACCGCCACGCGGCGGACACCCGTCTGGTCAACGTCCATGTGCAGCGCCTGCGTTCCAAGATCGAGAAGGACCCGGAGCGCCCCGAGATCGTGGTGACCGTCCGCGGCGTCGGTTACAAGGCGGGACCCAGCTGACGTGACGGAGCGGGCAGACGACACCCCGTCGGGTTCCGCGACCGACGGGGCGGGGGCCGTGCGCGGCGACGTGCTGAGTTCGACCACCCGTCGCCGACGCGGCCCTTCCGGCGTGTTCGCGTTGGTGAAGCGTCAGCTGCGCCGTCCCACGCACCGGGTGGCCGCGCTGTACCGCCGGTCGATCCAGCTGCGCGTGGTCGCGGTGTCGCTGCTGGCGTCCATCGCGGTCGTCCTGGTGCTGGGCGTGGTCGTGGTGGCGCAGGTGCGCACCGGCCTGCTCGGAACCAAGACGGACGCCGCCCGCGCGCAGGCCCGGATCGGCTTCCAGGTCGAGCAGAAGAAGATCGACGAGGCCCGGGACCAGAAGCTGCGGGGCACCGCCGACCCGACCGTCGACGAGATCGGCACCTGGCTGCTGCGGCAGGTCAACGACCTGGCCGGGAGCGGGCAGACCGTCTACTCGGTGATCGCGATGTCCCCCGGCACCGGCGCCGTCGTCCCCGACGGGGGCGGCTTCGCGCCGCGCTACTCGGGCGACATCCAGCCGATCAGCATCCCGGACACCCTGCGGGCCAAGCTGGCCGCCGAGCCGGGCCAGATGTTCGACCAGCCGACCCGGATCCAGCGCTCGCCCGGCAGCAGCGTCACGTCCGAGCCAGGGCTGGCCCTCGGCATGCAGTTCCGCGGCCCGGCGGAGACCTCGTACCAGCTGTTCTACGTCTTCTCCTTCGGCCAGGAGACCGACACCCTCAACCTGGTCACCGGCACCCTGGCGACCGCCGGGGTGTTCGTGGTGATCCTCATGGGCGGCATCGCCTGGGTCGTGGTGCGCCAGGTGGTCACCCCGGTCCGGATGGCCGCCGGGATCTCCGAGCGGCTCGCCGACGGGCACCTGGAAGAGCGGATGAAGGTCACCGGGACGGACGACATCGCCCGGCTCGGGGAGTCCTTCAACCGGATGGCCAACGCCCTCCAGGCGCAGATCCGCCAGCTGGAGGAGCTGTCCCGGGTGCAGCGGCGCTTCGTCTCGGACGTCTCGCACGAGCTGCGCACCCCGCTGACCACGGTCCGGATGGCCGCCGACCTCATCTACGACAGCCGCGAGGACCTGGACCCGATGGCGGCCCGCTCGGCGGAGCTGCTGCAGGGCCAGCTGGACCGCTTCGAGTCGCTGCTCGCCGACCTGCTGGAGATCAGCCGCTTCGACGCCGGCGCCGCGATCCTGGACGCCGAGCCGGTCGACCTGCGCGAGATCGTCGCCCGGGTGGTGGAGGCCGCCGAACCGCTCGCCGAGGCCAAGGGCAGCGCCGTGGTGATCCGCGGCGACGGCGAGCCGGTGCTGGCCGGGGTGGACTCCCGCCGGATCGAGCGCATCCTGCGCAACCTGGTGGTCAACGCGCTGGAGCACGGCGAGGGCCGCGACGTGGTGGTCCGGCTGGGCTCGGCGGACGGCGCGGTCGCGGTCGGCGTGCGCGACTACGGCATCGGCCTCAAGCCGGGCGAGGCGTCCCGGGTGTTCCACCGCTTCTGGCGGGCCGACCCGTCCCGGGTGCGGACCACCGGCGGCACCGGCCTCGGGCTGTCCATCGCGGTCGAGGACGCCCACCTGCACGGCGGCTGGCTCCAGGCCTGGGGCGAGCCCGGCGGCGGCTCGCACTTCCGGCTCACCCTGCCGCGCACCCGCGGCGGCGAGATCAGCCGGGCGCCGTTCCGGCTGGAGCCGGAGGACTCCCGCAACAACCGGGGCCTGGGCGCGCAGGGCACGCCGTACCGGCGGGCGATCAGCCCGGCCGGCTCGACGGCGACGGCCGCCGTCGAGGAGCAGGCGGAGACGCCGGAGACGGTGAGCGGCGGCCTCGGCAGCGGGCTCGGCGGGGTGCTGAACATCGGCCCCGGGCTGGGCCGGCGCAAGCTGCCGGAGGGTCCGCGCGCGGACCCCTCGGGCGTGTGGACGGCCGCCGGGTACGGGGCCACCGGCGCCCAGGTGATGGTGGACCCGACGCCGGGACGGCCGTCGGTGGCACAGCGGACGGCGGAGCCGGACGCGACGGGTGGGACGACGGACGCGGAGGGGTCGCAGCGTGCGAAGGACGAGCAACAGGACTGAGCCGCGGCTCCTCGCGGTGGTCGGCGGGCTGCTCGGCGCCCTGGTGGCGAGCGGCTGCGCGGCCATGCCGGATTCCGGCGGCATCACCAGGGTGGAGCTGTCCCAGGGCTCGGCCGACAAGGACCTGCAGGCCCGGGTCTACCCGGTGGCGCCCGCCCGGGGCGCCAAGCCGCGCGAGCTGCTGAACGGGTTCCTGGACGCGGTGACCGCCGACGAGGGGTACGACACCGCGCGCAAGTACCTCACCGAGAGCGCCGCCGCCACCTGGAACCCGGACGCCGGGACGAAGGTGCTCTCCGCCACCGGCATCCCGGTCGGCCAGGACGTCACCGACGCGGACACCACGGCGTCGTTGCAGGTGAGCGGGCAGCTGGTGGCCGGCGTCGACGAGCGGCACTCGTACGCGCGGGTCGCTGGGCAGAACAACGACTCGTCCGACTTCACCTTCGTCCGGCAGAAGGACGGCGAGTGGCGGATCGACAGGCTGGCGCCCGGCGTGATCATGAACGAGACCAACTTCCGGAACAGCTTCCGGCAGGTCGAGCGGTTCTTCTACACCGCGCCCGACCCGTCCTCGGTGGTGTCCGGGAGCACCGGCCAGGAGGTGCTGCTCGCCGACCCGGTCTACCTGCGGCGCCGGATAGACCCGCTCACCTCGGCCGTCCGGGCGCTCGTCGACGGCCCCTCCGTCTGGCTCTCGCCGGTGGTCCGCACGGCGTTCCCGGCCGGCACCACGGTCGACAAGGTGAGCATCGACGACAACCGGGTCGCCCACGTGCAGCTCGGCAAGGCGGACACCGGTGAGCCGATGGCCTGCCGGCGGATGGCGACCCAGCTCTTCTACACCGTCGCCGACCAGGGCAAGGGCCAGATCACGCGGCTGGAGCTGAAGGGGCCGCACGGCTCCTGCACGGCCGCCCGCGGTGACTCGCCGTCCACCGGCCCCGGTGCCCTGGCCGGGTCGACGACGGCGACGCAGTACTACCAGCGTGCCGACGGAGCCCTGGTGGCGACCGACGAGGTGCGCCCCGGCGATCCGGTCCGCGGGGTCCTCGGCAAGCCGCAGTCGAACACCAAGCCGCCGCTCGGCGCCTTCGCGGTCAGCCGCACCGGCTCCCAGGCCGCCGCGATCAGCGAGGACGGCCACCAGGTCTGGTCGGTGCCGCTGTCGGACAGCGCGGTGGCCATGGGCGAGCCGGTGCTCACCTCGCCGGCCAAGGGCGGCGACAAGGAGGACGGCTTCGCCTCGCCCACCTGGGACGGCCGCGGCGACCTCTGGGTGGTGGACCGCAACAAGCAGGCCCCGCGGGTGGTGATGGTGCGCGGCGCCAAGTCGTACACCGTGCCGGTCGAGGGCCTGACCGGCCAGACCGTGCAGGCGCTGAAGATCTCCTCGGACGGCGTCCGGGTCGCCGTGGTGGCCAGGACCCCGGGCTCGGCCGTCCGCTCGCTGTGGTTCGGACTGGTCGTGCACGACGGCACCCCGCAGGCGCCGACCGTGAAGATCACCGCGCTGCACCGGGCCGCTCCCACGCTCACCGACGTCGCCTCGGTGTCCTGGGCGGAGACCGACCAGCTGCTCGTGCTCGGCAAGGAGGCCGACCGGACCCAGCAGCTGTACTTCATCAGCACGGACGGCTCGCAGAGCACCGAGACCCAGCTGCAGAGCGCCGAGAGCATGCTGACTGTCTCGGCCTCGGAGTCCCGCGGGGACAGCCTGACCCAGACGCCGCCGGTGCTCGCGATGGGCGAGGTCAAGCAGACGGACGGCAAGCCGAGCGAGATCAAGGCCTTCCGCCTGGTCAACAACCAGTGGCGGGAGACCTCGCTGATCGACAAGCCGCGGTCCTTCTTCTACGCGGGCTGACGCCGCGTCCGAGCAGGGCCTCCGGCCCGGCGGGGTGTCGGCGGCCGCGGTGACGGTCAGTCGGCCGGCCGCACCGTGGCCGCGACGGTGGCGCCCGCCCGGACCGGGAGGCCGGCGTCG
>NZ_LFVW01000627.1:0-6757 GCF_001182915.1 Kitasatospora sp. MY 5-36 | reverse complement strand
CACCGCCCCCAACGCCGTCCTGCGCGCCCTGCCCGCGCTCCCGCCGGACCTGTGGCCGGCCGGCCTGCGGGCGGCCTGGACGGCGTCGGCGGCGGTCACCGCGATGTACGCGCCGACCGAGCCGGCGGCCTGCACCCTGCCGGGCACCCTCACCCCCGAGGAGGTCTTCGAACGGGCCCTGGCGCACGGCGACGAGCACGTGATCAAGCTCGCGGACACCGCCCTCGACGTCGGCGACGCCCCCGCCCTGGCGGCGGCGCTGCGCGCCGTGGAGCTGAGCGCCCCGCTGGGGTGAGGCGGGCGCGGGGCCGGACGCGGAAAGGAAATCGGTACCGGGGCGCGTCGTCGGATCCGGCGGCTTGAACGTGTACACCGGGGCGGCAACTCCCCGATGGCGCATGCCCTCCGACCCTCCGGCCCCGTCGACCCCCTCCGACCCCGACGGCTCCGACGGCCCCGCCCCGGGGCGTCCGGCACCCCACCGCAGTCCCGCAGGACGGCATGCCCTCCGAAGAACGGCGCCGCCACCGGGTGCTCCGCAACCGCGCACCCCACCACCTTCACCGCGAAGGAGTCCTGACCATGCGGAAGCTCATCGTCGACCTGGTCGAGCGCACCGTCGCCACGTACGCCGTGGCGTTCCTCGGCCTGCTGCTGGCCGACAAGTTCGACCTCACATCGATCGGCTCGCTCAAGGCAGCGGCGGTCGCGGCGCTGCCCGCGGCCCTGACCGTGCTCAAGGGCGCGGTGGCCACCCGCATCGGCGACCCGGACTCGGCCGCCCTGCTGGGCCGCAGCAACCGCGAGTAGCCGGCCCGGCATAGCAGGGGGCGGGGCGCTATCGGGCGCCCCGCCCCCTGTCGTTGATGTCCGGTCAGCCCTCGGCCGGGAACTCGTCCCCCCGGATCGCGGTGATGAAGGAGTCCCAGGCGGCGGCCGGGAAGAGGAGGGCCGGGCCGTGGGGGTCCTTGGAGTCACGCACAGGGACGAGACCGGGAAATCCGGGGGCCACCTCGATGCACTCGCCCGCGTTGTCCCCGCTGTAGCTGCTCTTGCACCACTGCGCCCCGCTCAGCTCGGCGTTCCGCATACCGGTATTCCTCCGTTACTTCGGTCATGAAGGCATGGGAGTCGTCGACCGAGAGTACAGACCCGCGGACAAGGTCGAAGTCCCGGCGGGCCTCCTGCACGATCGAAGGGGCGTCGCTGAAGTGCCCTCGGTACAGGCTCTCCGAGTAGACCCACTCCTTCCCGTCGGGCAGCTCCAACAGCACCACCGATGTGGTCGGCAGCTTCCGCGTCCTGCAGGAGAACGGCGCTACCTGGATCAGAATGTTGGACCGTTCCCCGACGGAGAGGAGGTGCTCCATCTGCCTTCTCATGGTGCCCGGTCCACCGATGACGCTCCGGATCGCGCTCTCATGGAGCACGACGATCATTGACGGCCCGTTGTCGACCAGGTAGCGGTCCTGCCGACTCAGCCGAGCCTCCACCCGCTCGGCCAGCCACTCCGGGTTGTTCCGGGCATCGCCGAGGCGAAACATCTCGTAGGCGTACTCCTCGCACTGAAGCAGCCCGTTGATCCGCATGTACTGGAGCACCCGGGCGGCCACGGCCTCCGCTTCCAGCTCGACGTACTTCTGGAACCAGTCGGGGTGCTCGATGTCCGCATGCCAGTCCACCCGCTCCCAGAGCCGCACCAGCAGGCCCCTCATGCCGAGCAGCTCGTCGGCTCGTTCGACGGTGTCCCTCGGCATCGAGCGCTTGCCGCTCTCGTACCGGGTGATCACCGTTCGGTGGCAGTGCAGGAGTTTGCCCAGCCCTTCCTGCGTGTAGCCCGCCAAATCGCGCGCGAAGCGGAGTGCTTCGCCGAACATCACCGCCGGGCTCGACGTGAGACCGTTCTCCAGACGCCGATGTGGCATCCCAAATCCCCTCAGGTACTGCGGGTTCCGCACTCCGGTGTGATCGTCACCGTAGTCCCGGCATCCTCCGGGTTGTTACCGGAATGCGGTCTTTTGCTTGCACAGCGTCATGGCGCGCGCCCCCGGCGTGCGCCCTTGCCGCCGACCGCTGTTCGGACGGGACAGGCCCGGTTCCCGACAGGCGTGTGCGGGAAGCCGGCCGGGCCGGCTTCCCGCACCGAGGGTGCTCGCGTTCCTCACCTGTGCCGTGGGGCGGTCACTGGTGCCAGTCGACCGTGGAGATGGCGCCGAGATCGCGCGCGATCGTGGAGAGCGGCTGGATGTAGGTGTAGGGCCTCGGCGCGCTGCCGGGGGTCGAGCCGCCCGTCACGGTGCCGACGGCGCTGGTGCCGTAGAGGGCCGCGCCTCCGCTGTCACCGTAATCCGACTGCATTCCGGCGACCTTGACCTGGCGGGTCGAGGTATAGGTCTCGTTGCCTATCGTTGTGGTGTAGGTGGAGATGCCGTCGACGAATGTTCCGCACCTCCAGCCGCTCGCCACGCCCGAGGCGCAGATGGTCCCGCCATCGACGATCTGGTTGTCCGCGCTGCGGATGTAGTCGTTGTAGACGTTGTAGCCGCTGGACGTCTTGACCGCGCTCCCGCCGGGGGTCCAGCCCCGCGGGTTGTCCATCGCGATCAGCGCGTAGTCCGAGGCGGGGAACTGCCGGTCGGCGATGTGGCCGATCCGGGTGTTGCCCTGGTTGTCCGGCCAGCTGTCGTCGCGCCGGACCGCCGGGTTCGACTGCCCCAGCCAGCAGTGGCCGGCGGTCACCAGGTAGGTCACACCGGCCTGTTTGATCATGATTCCGGCCGAGCAGGTGCCGGTGTTGTTCTCGTCCCGCAGGCCGTCGCCCCCGACCAGGCCGGTCCGGGCGTAGGCGGTCCCCTGGTGGGTGGTGACGCTGACCTTCGCACGGTCGGCGTCGGTGATGCCGGCCGTCCGCAGCATCGCCTCGGCGTCCGTGCCGGCCGGCACGTCCAGCACGACACGGTTGGTCCGGCTGTCCAGGGACCAGGAGCTGTCGCCCGGCGTCAGCTTCTTCTCCGCGGCCGCGTCGAGCCGCTCGTGCACCTCCCGGAGTTCGGCGGTGGTGTAGGCGGCGCGCTGCGGGATGATGCCGGCGGCCCGGGCCGCGCGCTCCCCCTCGTCGTCCAGCACGTTGGCGTGGACCTCGCCGTCCATCACGTCGAGCCACACGCCCGCGGCCCTGTCACCCTGGCTGTCGCGGAACGCCCGGGCGGTCTTCGACAGCCCGCCCTCCGCGGCGAGGCGCTGCGCCACCTGCTGCTCGGGGAGCCCGAGTTGCTGCGCCAGCGCGTGGGCGGCGCCGCCCGGGGCGGCCGGGGGCGTCAAGGCGACGGTTCCGGTGGCCGAGGCCACGGCCGGGCTCTGGGCCGCGGCCGGTGCCAGGGTCACCCCGGCGAGCAGGAGCGCGGCTCCGGCCCTGGCGAGGGTCTTCCTGGAGACCTTCATGGTCATCTCCTTCGTGCGGATCGAACGTGTTGAGGTGAGAGGGGAGCGAGCGGGCGCCGGGCCACCGCTCAGGCGAGGATGTTCATCTGCGAGGACATCAGCCGGTACTGGCCGGAGGCGTAGTCGTAGGAGACGTAGCCGGTCCAGTACGCGCCGACCAGCGAGTCGGTGAGCTCCCGGGTGAAGGTGTACGAGGTGCCGTACGAGGCCCACTGCCAGGCGCCCGAGACGTAGGAGTTCACGCCGCACTTGTCCGGATCGCAGTTGTACAGCCCGACCCAGTCGTACTTCCCGACCGGGTTGCCGTTGTAGTTCCAGCCGATCGTGACGACCTGGGTCTCCTTCACGTGGACGGCGGCGGCCCAGGTGCCCGGCGCGGACTGGGCCGCCGCGGCGCCCTGGGCGGGCAGCGCGCCCAGCAGGGCGAGGGCCAGCGCCGCCGCCTTCGTCGACAGGGCCACCGGCTCAGTCGATGTGGGAGCGGTGGGACTCGATGATGCGGTACTGGCTGGAGGCGTAGTCGTAGGAGATGTAGGCCGTCCAGTAGTCGCCGCTGACCGCCGGGACGCTGGTCAGGTACGAGGTGCCGTGGTTGTAGGCCCACTGCCAGGTCTCGTAGTTGTCGATGCCGATGGCGTTCGGGTCCCGCTTGTAGAGGCCGATCCAGTCGTACTTGCCGACGTTGTTCGGCGGGGTCCAGTTGATCTGGACGTAGCCGCCGTTCTTCTCGGCCCAGGTCGTGGGCGCGTCCGCCGCCAGCGTCGAGTTCGGCGCGCCCTGGACGCTCCGGACGCCTGCGGGCACCGCCGCCGAGGCGGTGGCCGTGCCCGCGAGGGGCAGGGCGACGGCCGTCACCAGGGCCGCGACGGCGGCGGCACGGGTGCGATGGGGAATGCGGGACATGCGAGTCCTCCTGGGTCGTCTGCCGGCGGTGCCACCTGGCGGCCGCCGAGTCCGTGACCGGACCAGGAACACGCTCGTGGACTCCCGCAGACAAGCGGTCAACGTCCTGTCGACACCCTGGTCACCACGGCCGCGGACACCCCGCCCGGCGCCCCGGGTAGACAACCGATGAACGGCGAAACGGTGAACTCCCGTACCACGCCCATGATTTCAGGAGGACAGGCCTCCGCAACGGGAGGGCCGCCACGCGGATCGGAGGCAGTCCGAGGCCGGTCGGAGGGCGGCGCCCGCGGTGGTGTTACGGTCGCACCGCGCCGACCAGCCGGCCGGGTCGAG
Source organism: Kitasatospora sp. MY 5-36 (assembly GCF_001182915.1). NCBI lineage: Bacteria > Bacillati > Actinomycetota > Actinomycetes > Kitasatosporales > Streptomycetaceae > Kitasatospora > Kitasatospora sp. MY 5-36. The sequence continues at coordinate 2,077 of NZ_LFVW01000627.1, read as the reverse complement.
GACAGTGAGGGAGCAGGGCGTCGTGGACGGACACACGGATCCATACAAGGTGTTCATCGACGTGCTGGCCCACCGCCACGCGGGTGCCCAGCGGCAGGCTCTGACCGGGGAGTCGATCGCCGCCTACACCGAACTGAACCACCTCCTGGGGCGCACCAAGGGAACGCTGGCAAGGACGGTGTGGCTCGACTGCGCCGACGAGCTCGACCGGTGCGTGAGCCTCTACAGAAGCGCCTGGACGCGGTGCGCCTCGGTGGTCGGCAACGACTACCCGAACGGTGCGGATACCGCGCCCTCGCCGGAGCTGGGCCCGGAGACGACCCGGGCGTTCCAGGAGGCCGCGGACGGGCTCCGGGCCGCGCTCGCCGTCCTGCGGAGGGAGGCCCGCCTGCTCGGCTGCGAGAGCTGGGTTCGCTAGGGGCTTCCCTCCGACCCGGGTGGCGGCGGGGAATGCGAGGGCCGGGGGGAGGGGCGGTGGCGGGGCCCGTCACAAGTGGAGCCCGCGCCACCGCCGGAGTGCAGAGAGACCGCCTCGGGCCACCGGGGCCGGGCGGTCTCTGCTGTTCGGGCGGGCCCATGCGCCAACACGGCCCGCTGCCGATGTTCCCGAGATGTTGGAGTGAACAGCGCCCCCCGGGTTCCGGACCCGCAGGTCCGGGTGACGCCGCTGTCAATCGTCACACCCGGCCAGGACGGCTTACAAGGGCGCGCTGCACAAAGGCGCATCAAAATCCGGTTTCGATTCGTTGAACTGCGGCTTTCTGGTACGACGTTCGCAAGATTTCAGGTAGGGGCCGGGACTGTCGCGCATCAATCCGCGCGATGTTCGCCGAACCGATTGGGATTCACCCATATGCCTGACAGAGTGTCATCCAACGGGCACCCCGTGCGACGCCAACCGCACAAGTGCCCACCCGTTGGAGTGGACAGTGATATAGGAGGGTTCCCTCGATGACGAGGAAGCGGAACAAGCGCGTCCCCATCCCCTGCGCGGACGGCTTCCCGAGGCCCGCGCGCCGCCCGGCCCTGCCCTGGCCGTTCGTGGCCGGACAGTCGTCCGTGACGGCCGTGACCGCCGGCCAGGTGGCCGTGGTGATCGTCGTGGTCGTCCTGACGGTCGCGCTCACCGCCGCCCTGGTGGTGACCGGCATGTCCGCCGGAGTGGCGCTCGAACTGACCACCGGGGGCTGGCTGTTGGCCTCCAGGCTGCAAAGGGGACGGGCCTAGGGGAGAGCGCCTGCCTGCGATGGGACGCCGAGAGAACCCGATCGAGACGACCGAGCCGGCGCTGAGCCGACTGGCCGCCTGGCTGCGGGAGCAGCGCGAGCAGGCCGGGTTGACGTACAGTCAGCTCGCCGTTCGGACCAACTACCACGCCACCACCCTGCAACGGGCCGCCAGCGGACGCTCCCTGCCGAGCTGGAAGGTCGTCGAGGCCGTCACCGGCGAATGCGGCGGCGACCTCAAGACGGCCCGGCGCAAGTGGGTCCACGCCAACTACTGGGCCCACGTGCCCCGCCCCTCGGGGAGCCGGCGGCTGCGCGCACCGAGGCGGGTCGACCCCCAACAGGTCGACTCCTTCGCCGACTTGCGCCGGGCGATGCACGAGATGCGCCGCAAGGCCGACTGGCCCTCCCTGCGGGAACTGGACCGCCGGGCCCGCGACCGGGGAGGGCGCCTGCCCTCCAGCACGCTGGCCCTGGTCCTCAAGGGCGAGGCCCCGCTGCGCAAACCCGTCTTCCTCGCCTACATGGAGGTCTGCGGGGTCCGGGAGGCCCGCCGCGCTCTGTGGGCGGCGGCCTGGGACCGGACGAACAACGCCCGCACCCCGTTCCCGGTCAACTCGCGCACGTACCAGAGCGAGTTCACCCGGGCCATGCAGTCCTCCAGTGCCGGGACGTCGACGGACATCCTGTTCCGGCTCTGGATGACCCTGCGCACCAACCTGGCCGCCGACCGCGACGACGGCCCCGGCCACTCCGGCGCGGCGGGCCGCGGAGGCACCGACGACAACCCGCCGGTGCTCGTGTGACCCGGTCCGCGGCCGGGACGCGCCACCCGCGTCCCGGCCGCGGGC
>NZ_LFVW01000626.1:0-6758 GCF_001182915.1 Kitasatospora sp. MY 5-36 | reverse complement strand
CCGGCGGTCCGGCGGACGGCGGCCCCGCGGACGGTGGGCCGCCGGCCGCCGGGGTGGCGGCGAGGACGGCGCTTCCGGCCAGCAGGGCCAGGGTGAGGCCGATCCGGGCGGCGGGTCGGCGGACGGGTGGCAGACGCACTGGGCCCTCTCCCCCGGCAGGGGGACTGATCCGCACACCGTGTCGCTGACGCTCGCCCACGCGAACGTCGATCACCCCTCCGAGGGCCCCAAATTAGGATGATCGCGCCGACGGGGACGAGCAACTTCCCTCGGACGGACCGGGGTTGCACTCTACTGGGTGACATCCGGCGCACCCGTACGGCCCATTCGACGGATGAACGCCACTGCCGGGCGACCCGGCCCGGAGGCGCCGGCCGCTCAGTGGTGGCCGGTCGCGCCGCCGTTGTCCCGGCGGTCCAGCGCACGCTGGAGGGCGGCGGCCGCGAAGGGGTTCCGCTCGACGGCCCGGCGACGGCGCGGGGCGCGGACGGGGGTGGCGGCGGGGGCGGACGTGGCGTGACGGTCGGCGGTCGGCGACATACCGGGCTCCTTGGAAGCGGCGCTGCGGAGGGCGAGCGCGAAGAGGGGAAAGGGAGCGCGGGAGCAGGGATCGCCTGCTCGTGAAGGCGCACGCGTACACGGGCCGCGCGCCCTGGCTACAGGGGCGGCACACCGTACGGCCCTTCCACGGTACGACCACGCCCCGGCCGTGTCTGCACGAATACTTGGATTTCCTAGTATCTGAGACGGGTCTCACCCGGGAGAACGCAGCGGGGCCCGGACCACCGTCGAACGGTGGTCCGGGCCCTGCCGGGACGGCCCTGGGGCCGGAGGATCAGCCCAGGTCGACCGAGCGCGCGAAGCGGGCGCCGATCTCGGCGGCGATCGCCGAGAGCACCTCCTGCGGGATCTCGGTGTCCACGGTGATGGAGGCCAGCGCGCTGCCGCCGTCGCGGGCGACCTGCATGCCGGCGATGTTGATGCCCGCGTCACCGAGGTGGCGGCCGAGCACGCCGACCACGCCGGGGCGGTCCTCGTACTTGAAGAAGGCCATGTGGTCGGTGAGCGCCACGTCCACGTCGAAGGCGTCCACGCCGACGATCTTCTGGGTCTGCTTGGGGCCGGCCAGCGTGCCGGAGATGGCGATCTCCTCGCCGTTCCCGAGCGTGCCGCGGACGGTGATCACGTTGCGGTGCTCGAGGCTCTCGCTGGAGGTGGTCAGGCGGACCTCGACGCCGCGCTCCTGGGCGAACAGCGGGGCGTTGACGTAGGACACCGTCTCCGCCACCACGTCCTCGAACACGCCCTTCAGCGCGGACAGTTCGAGCACCTTCACGTCGTGCTGGGTGATCTCGCCGCGGACCTCGACGTCGAGGCGGACGGCCACCTCGCCGGCCAGCGCGGTGAAGATCCGGCCGAGCTTCTCGGCCAGCGGCAGGCCCGGGCGGACGTCCTCGGCGATCACGCCGCCCTGGACGTTCACCGCGTCCGGCACCAGCTCGCCGGCCAGCGCGAGGCGCACCGAGCGGGCGACCGCGATGCCGGCCTTCTCCTGCGCCTCGTCGGTGGAGGCGCCCAGGTGCGGGGTGGCGACCACGTTGTCGAAGGCGAACAGCGGGGAGTCGGTGCACGGCTCCTTGGCGTACACGTCCAGGCCGGCGCCGGCCACCCGGCCCTCGCGCAGCGCGCTCGCCAGCGCCTCCTCGTCCACGATGCCGCCGCGGGCGGCGTTCACGATGCGGACGGTCGGCTTGACCTTGTGCAGCGCCTCGTCGCCGATCAGGCCGATGGTCTCCGGGGTCTTGGGGAGGTGGACGGTGATGAAGTCCGACACCTCCAGCAGCTCCTCCAGCGTGACCAGCTTGACGCCCATCTGCGCGGCGCGGGCGGCCTGGATGTAGGGGTCGTACGCGACGATCTTCATGCCGAACGCGGACATCCGCTGGGCGACCAGGACACCGATCCGGCCGAGGCCGACGACGCCGAGGGTCTTCTCGCTCAGCTCGACGCCGGTGTACTTGTTGCGCTTCCACTCGCCCTGCTTGAGCGCGGCGTTGGCCGGCGCGATGTTGCGGGCGACGGAGATCAGCAGGCCGCAGGCGAGCTCGGCGGCGGTGACGATGTTGGAGGTCGGCGCGTTGACGACCATCACGCCGGCCTTGGTGGCGGCGGCGACGTCCACGTTGTCCAGGCCGACGCCGGCCCGGGCGACCACCTTGAGCTTGCGGGCGGCGGCCAGCGCCTCGGCGTCGACCTTGGTGGCGGAGCGGATCAGGATCGCGTCGACGTCGGCGATCGCGGTGAGCAGCTCGGTGCGGTCGGCGCCGTTGCAGTGGCGGATCTCGAAGTCGGGGCCGAGGGCGTCGACGGTGGCGGGCGAGAGCTCTTCGGCGATCAGTACGACAGCGCTTTTGGAGGTCACAGTGCTCACGACAGTGGGTCCTTAACTGTCCGGTTCCCCCGGGCACGTAGGTGGCGTGGAGGGCGGGGGAAGGTGGCATGCCGCGTAGGTAGACGCACGACGCTGTGGGCCTGACGCGCACTCGGAGTGTATCGACGGGCTGGGTAGCGGGCTGCTCCCGTCCGGCGAAATCACCCGGACGAGAGCAGCCTACTTGTACAAGGACGTTACAAATTCGGGGCCGGGGAAACGGCCCGGAAGGGGTCAGGCGTTCTCGTTGACCCAGCTCATCAGCGAGCGCAGCTTCTTGCCGGTGGTCTCCAGCAGGTGGTCCTCGTCGGCCTTCTTGTACTCGTTGTACTTGGGCAGGCCCGCCTTGTACTCGGCGATCCAGGTGTTGGCGAAGGTGCCGTCCTGGATCTCGGCGAGGACCTGCTTCATCGCGGCCTTGGTGTCCGCGGTGATGATCCGCGGGCCGGTGACGTAGTCGCCCCACTCGGCGGTCTCGGAGACCGACCAGCGCATCTTCTCCAGGCCGCCCTCGTACATCAGGTCGACGATGAGCTTCAGCTCGTGCAGGCACTCGAAGTAGGCGATCTCCGGCTGGTAGCCGGCCTCGACCAGGGTCTCGAACCCGGCCTTCACCAGGGCGGCGGTGCCACCGCAGAGGACGGCCTGCTCACCGAACAGGTCGGTCTCGGTCTCCTCGGTGAAGGTGGTCTTGATGACGCCGGCCTTGGTGGCGCCCAGGCCCTTGGCGTAGGACAGCGCCAGCTCGAAGGCCTTGCCCGAGGCGTCCTGCTCGACCGCGACGATCGCGGGGACGCCGCGGCCCTCCTCGTACTGGCGGCGGACCAGGTGGCCCGGGCCCTTCGGGGCGACCATGCAGACGTCGACGTCCGCCGGGGGCTTGATGAAGCCGAAGCGGATGTTCAGGCCGTGGCCGAAGAACAGGGCGTCGCCGGCCTTCAGGTGCGGGGCGATGTCGGCCTCGTAGACGTCGGCCTGGATCGGGTCCGGGACCAGGATCATGATGACGTCGGCCTCGGCCGCGGCCTCGGCCGGGGTGACGACGCGCAGGCCGGCCTCCTCCGCCTTGGCACGGGACTTGGACTCCGGCTTCAGGCCGACCCGGACGTCGGCGCCGGAGTCGCGCAGCGACAGCGCGTGGGCGTGGCCCTGGCTGCCGTAGCCGATGACCGCGACCTTGCGGCCCTGGATGATGGACAGGTCGGCGTCGTCTTCGTAGAACAGCTCGGCCACGGGGGCACATCTCCTTGCGTGATGGGGTCCGGGTACGCGGTGTTCACCGTATGCGCACGCGGTGTGGTGTGGGTCTTTGCTTCAGGGATTGAGACGCGGAGGCGCGCTGTTCACGCGCTGCGGTCCAGGGCGCGCAGCGAGCGGTCCGTGATGGAGCGCGCGCCGCGGCCGATGGCGACCAGGCCGGACTGGACCAACTCCTTGATGCCGTAAGGCTCCAGCATCCGGAGCATGGCCTCCAGCTTGTCCGAGCTGCCGGTGGCCTCGATGGTCACCGCTTCCGGCGACACGTCGACGGTCTTGGCACGGAACAGCTGGACGATCTCGACGATCTGCGACCGGGTCTCGTTGTCGGCGCGGACCTTCACCAGGACCAGTTCCCGCTGGATCGCAGCGGACTGGTCGAGTTCGACGATCTTTATCACGTTCACGAGCTTGTTGAGCTGCTTGGTGACCTGTTCCAGCGGGAGGTCCTCGACGTTGACCACGATCGTCATCCGGGACACGTCCGGATGCTCGGTCGAGCCGACGGCGAGGGAGTCGATGTTGAAACCCCGACGGGAGAACAGGGCGGCGATGCGGGCGAGCACGCCGGGCTTGTTCTCGACCAGGACGGAGAGGGTGTGCTTGGACATGGGATTCCTCAGTCGTTCTGGAGAGGGGGACATCAGTCGAGGTCGTCGCCGAAGTCGGGGCGCACGCCCTTGGCGAACTGGATCTCGTCGTTGCTGGTGCCGGCCGCGACCATCGGCCAGACCATGGCGTCCTGGTGGACGATGAAGTCGATGACGACCGGGCGGTCGTTGATCTCCATCGCCTGCCGGATGACCGCGTCGAGGTCCTCGGGGCGCTCGCAGCGCAGGCCCACGCAGCCCATCGCCTCGGACAGCTTGACGAAGTCGGGGATCCGGGTGCCCTGGGCCGGCGGCTCGATGCCGTCGTGGCCGGGGCCGGAGTGCAGCACGGTGTTGGAGTAGCGCTGGTTGTAGAACAGCGTCTGCCACTGCCGGACCATGCCCAGCGAGCCGTTGTTGATGACCGCGACCTTGATCGGGATGTCGTTCAGGGCGCAGGTGACCAGTTCCTGGTTGGTCATCTGGAAGCAGCCGTCGCCGTCGATGGCCCAGACCGCGCTCTCCGGGCGGCCGGCCTTGGCGCCCATCGCCGCGGGGACGGCGTAGCCCATCGTCCCGGCGCCGCCCGAGTTGAGCCAGGTGCCCGGCTTCTCGAACCGGATGAACTGCGAGCTCCACATCTGGTGCTGGCCCACGCCCGCGGCGTAGATCGCCTCGGGGCCGACCAGCGTCCCGATCCGCTCGATGACCTGCTGCGGCGAGAGCCGCCCCTCCGGGGCCGGCTCGTAGCCGAGCGGGTAGGTCTTCTTCCACTCGTCGAGCCGCTCCCACCACTCGGTGTAGTCGCCCTTGTGGCCGGCGTCGAACTCGGCCTGGACGGCGACGATCAGGTCGGCGAGCACCTCGCGGGCGTCGCCGACGATCGGCACGTCCGCCGGGCGGTTCTTGCCGATCTCGGCCGGGTCGATGTCGGCGTGGACGACCTTGGCGTTGGGGGCGAAGCCGTCCAGCTTGCCGGTGACGCGGTCGTCGAAGCGGGCGCCGAGGGTGAACAGCAGGTCGGACTTCTGGAGCGCGGTGACGGCGGGGACGGAGCCGTGCATGCCGGGCATGCCCAGGTGCTGCGGGTGGCTGTCCGGGAACGCGCCGAGCGCCATCAGGGTGGTGACCACCGGGGCGCCGGTCAGCTCGGCGAGGATCCGCAGCTCGGCGGTGGCCCGCGCCTTGAGCACGCCGCCGCCGACGTACAGCACCGGTCGCTTGGCGCCGACCAGCATCTTCGCGGCCTCGCGGATCTGCTTGGCGTGCGGCTTGGTCACCGGGCGGTAGCCGGGCAGCGCGGTCTCGACCGGCCAGCGGAAGGTGGTGGTCGCCTGGAGCGCGTCCTTGGCGATGTCGACCAGGACCGGGCCGGGGCGGCCGGTGGCGGCGATGTGGAAGGCCTCGGCGATCACCCGGGGGATCTCGGCCGGGTCGGTGACCAGGTAGTTGTGCTTGGTGATCGGCATCGTGATGCCGCAGATGTCCGCCTCCTGGAAGGCGTCGGTGCCGATCGCCTTGGAGGAGACCTGGCCGGTGATCGCGACGACGGGCACCGAGTCCATGTAGGCGTCGGCGATCGGGGTGACCAGGTTGGTCGCACCCGGACCGGAGGTCGCCATGCAGACCCCGACCCGGCCGGTGGCCTGGGCGTAGCCGGTGGCGGCGTGGCCGGCGCCCTGCTCGTGCCGGACCAGGATGTGGCGCACCTTGACGGAGTCCATCAGGGGGTCGTACGCGGGAAGGATGGCGCCGCCCGGGATGCCGAAGACGGTGTCCGCGCCCACGGCCTCGAGGGAGCGGATGAGCGACTGGGCGCCGGTCATGGTCTCGACGACGTGCTGGGGAGCGGGAGCGTTGGCGGCCGGGTTGTCCCCGCGGCGGGGGGATGCGGCGTGCTCGGTCATCTGCCTGTCTCTTCTCGGGTTTTGCCGACCCGGTGCTGCGGGCCCCGTGCTGCGAGGGTGGGGTCCCGGTCCGGGTCGAGCGCCGGCTCTGCCTCGATCGTCCCGCTCGGTCCGACGGATCGGACGGGCCAGGGCGGTCGAGGCCAGGGGTCTTGCGGAGGTGGAACAGCGTCAGTGCAACAAAAAACCCCTCGTGCCCAAGGGCATGCGAGGGGTGGCGCGTCGGTCTGTCACGAGCAGGGCGTACGAGCCCACTCAGCCGACGCGCCCGCCAAGTACGAGAATTCGGGTGCGCATGGCAACGACCTTCCTCCCGTGCGGGGCGGCGTGTCAAGCAGGTGGGACGACCGTCTCGCCATGCGGACCACCCGGCGGGCCAGTAACGGCACGGTGTTCGGGCAGGTCAGAGCCGCCATGGTGATGTGCGCCACGCCCCGGTGCGGCGTCCGTCCGGCCGCTGCCGCGGCCACTCGTCCGGGTGTCCTCGGGGACGGGCGGGCGGGTGTCCGCGGGCGGGTACGGGCGGCGGGCCGACAGCGGTCCAGCCGGGCCCGGCGGCGTGGCCAGCGGGCC
>NZ_LFVW01000625.1:0-6762 GCF_001182915.1 Kitasatospora sp. MY 5-36 | reverse complement strand
CCGAGGCCGCCTGGAACGCGACCGTCGCGGCCTGACGCGCGCACGGCGACCGTCACGGCCCGACCCGCGCACGGCGACCGTCGCGGCCCGACCCACGCACGGCGGCGGCCCCGGGAGCAACTCCCGGGGCCGCCGCCGTACCCGGCCGTCAGTGCCCGTTGACGTCCACCACCTCGACGCCGCGGATGTTCCGCTCGATCTCCTCCGCCGGCAGCGCGATCGCCAGCGCCCAGTAGTAGACGACCAGCGAGAACACCACCACGACGGCGATGTCCCACCACAGCGGCAGGTTCCCCTGCGCGCCCGCGCCGAAGGTGCCCTGCCAGGAGACCACGCCCATGCCGAGCAGGTAGACCGGCAGCCACTGCCCGGCCCGGAAGTCCATCCGGGGCGCGTTCGGCATCCCCTTCGAGCGCGCGTACCAGGAGTACCCGCCGAGCAGCAGGTAGCCGATCACGATCGCCAGGCCGAGCCGCCACAGGGTGTCCCAGCCGGACCAGTAGATGACCAGGCTCGCCACCACGAAGGCCAGCGGCGAGACCACCGAGCCGCCGGGCAGGTGGTACGAGCGCTCCATCCCCGGCAGCCGCTTGCGCAGCACCCCGAAGGCCAGCGGGGCGCCCGCGTACATCAGCACCACCGCCGAGGTGATGAAGCCGACCAGCCGCTGCCAGCTCGGGAAGGGCAGGAAGCAGATCACCCCGGCCACCCAGGCGATCAGCAGGCCGAGCCAGGGCACCGCGCGCTTGTCGGTGGACTGCAGCGCCTGCGGGGCGTAGCCGTTGCGGCTCAGGCCGTAGGTGACCCGGGAGCTGGAGGTGATGTAGACCAGCCCGGTGCCGGCCGGTGAGACGACCGCGTCGATGAACAGCACGGTGGCCAGCCAGCCCAGGCCGATCAGGGTCGCCAGGCCGGCGAACGGTCCGCTGATCCCGGGGTAGTCGAGCGTGGTCCAGCCCTTGGCGAAGGTCTCCGGCGGCAGCGCGCCGATGAACACCACCTGGAGCATCACGTAGACGACCGTGCCGATCACCACCGAGCCGAGCACGGCGCGCGGGATGTCCCGGCGCGGGTTGCGGCTCTCGCCCGCCCACTGGATGGCCTGCTCGAAGCCGAGCAGCGCGAAGATCACCCCGCTGCTGCTGATCGCGGCGAGCACGCCCTTGGCCCCGTCCGGGGCGAAGCCGTGGACGGTGAAGTTGGAGCCGTGGAACTCGGTGAGGCCGAGCGTGATGATGGTCAGCACCGGGATGGCGACCTTCCACACGGTGGCCGCGCTGTTGGTGTGCGCGAGCAGCCGCACGCCGAGGAAGTTGACCGCGACGAAGACCCCGAGCAGCAGGGCCGCGACGACGAACCCCCAGCCGGTCAGCGTCAGGTCCTTGTTCAGCAGGCCGTCCGCCCAACTCCAGTGCTGGGCGTAGTTGATCATCGCCTGCACCTCGATCGGCGCGATGGTCGCGGCCTGCAGCCAGGTGAACCAGCCGAAGGACATCCCGGCGAACCCGCCGAAGGCGTAGTGCGGGTAGCGCGCCGTGCCGCCCGCCACCGGGAACAGCCCGCCCAGTTCGGCGTGCACCAGCGCCAGCAGGATGATCGCCACCGCGCCGACGCCCCAGGACACCAGCGCCGCGGGCCCGGCCGCCACCGCGGCCTTCTGCGCCCCGAACAGCCAGCCGGAGCCGATGATCGCCCCGACCGAGGCCCAGAGCAGTCCGATGACGCCGACCTCGCGCCGCAGCGCGGTGTGCCCCGAGCCGGGCGGATTGGAGGAGGAATGGGCCATTGCTCGCACCTCTCATATATCGGGACAAATCCACCCCGACAGTGCCGCAGCCCCCACCCCTCCCCCACCGAAACGCGCGGCGCCCCGCACCCCCTCACCCGAACAGCCCGCCGGAGGCGGCGGCCGGGTGGCTCAGGACGGAACTTCGGCCGTCCTGCGGAACTCGCGGGTCCGGGCGGCGACGGCGTCGACGGAGAGCGCCCGGCCCGGCAGCCACTCCACGTAGACGCCCCACATGCTGCCGTCGGCCCAGGCGCAGACGGCGACGGGCTTGCCCAGGGTGTTCCCGAGGCCGCACTTCATGGCCCCGCCCCGCTCGCCGGGCTCGACGTCGCGCAGGCCGGTGAGGGTCACCTCCTCGGTGTCCTGGGCGGCGACGACGTCGTCGAGCTCCGAGGAGGGCAGGAAGATGTGCTTCTCGTAGACCATGACGACGGCCCCCCGACTGTCGGCGGGGTCCTGGTAGCCGGTGCTCGTGACACCGGAGTGCCCGCCCAGACTGGTGGACTGCTTGGCCAGGGAGACCTCCGGGCGCAGTCGCATCCCGTCGAAGGACTCCGGCGCGCGGTACCCGTACGCGCCGAGGGCGGCGAAGTTGTCCGCGAAGGCGACGCCGAAGACCGCGGCTCCGAGGACCGCGACACCGGTGACGCCCAGCCAGAACCTGCGGCGGGAACGCGGGAGCGGGCCGGCGGGGGCCTCGTCCACCACGGATTCGGCGTGGACGCCGTCCGGCACGGGCGCGGCGGGGACGGCGGGCGGGGCGGTATCGGCTTCATGCACGCGCAGATTGGAGCAGGTCCGGACCATCACGTGCAAGGACTTTCCGGGGCGGCCCACCGGGCACAGTTCCCGTGGCGTTCACCCGCCGGGCACGTGGAACTCACCGAGGGCGGGCAGGCTCCCGGCAGGGCCGAAGTTGGCTATACAACTTTGGCCGACACGACAGCCGTAGTGCCGCCGAGGAGAAGACCGATGACCGAGCTGCCGCCGTACTGGCTGCGCGACAACTGCCCGTGCGCCGAGTGCCGGGACCCGCGCAACGGACAGAAGCTGTTCCAGATCCACGAGCTGCCGCCAGACCTGGCGGTCGCCGCGAGCACGGAGGCCGACGGGCACCTGGAGGTGCTCTGGTCGGACGGGCACCGGTCGCGGTACCCGCGGGAGTGGCTCGACGGGACGGACGAGGGCGACGGGCGCACCGAGCGGGGCAAGCGGCTCTGGACGGCGGCGGACTTCGCGCCCGGCCTCCCCGGGGCGTCGTGGGAGGCCTACCTGACCGACCCGGCCGAGCAGGCCGCGGTGCTGGCCGCCGTCCGGGACAGCGGCTTCGCCGTGCTGCGCGGGGTGCCGACCGTCGAGCGGCAGGTGCTGCGGGTGGCGGAGAGCTTCGGGTACGTGCGGGTCACCAACTACGGGGAGCTGTTCGACGTCCGGGTCGAACCGTCCCCCAACAACCTCGCCTTCACCAGCGTCGCCATCGCCCCGCACACCGACAACCCGTACCGGGACCCGGTGCCGACCCTCCAGCTGCTGCACTGCCTGGAGAACTCGGCGACCGGCGGCGACTCCGGACTGGTGGACGGCTTCAAGGCCGCGGCGGTCCTCCGGGAGGAGGCGCCGGAGGCCTTCGAGGTCCTCACCCGCACGCCTGTCCCGTTCGTCTTCCGCGACCGCCGCACCGAGCTCCGGGCCGACCGCCCGCTGATCGACCTGGACCCGAAGGGGCGGATCCGCGAGGTCCGGTTCAACAACCGCTCGACCGGCACCCTGCGCGGATCAGGCCTGGACGCCTTCTACGCCGCCTACCGCCGCTTCGCCGAGATCACCCTGCGCCCCGAGCTCCAGCTCACCTTCCGCCTCGGCCCCGGCGACTGCCTGGTCTTCGACAACACCCGCCTGCTGCACGCCCGGACGGCCTTCCAGCAGGACGGCCACCGGCACCTCCAGGGCTGCTACGCCGACCTCGACTCGCTCTCCTCCACCCTCGCCGTGCTGCGCCGCCGGGCCGCCGCCCTGGACACGATCGCCGCGCTGTTCGCCGGCGAGGGCGCCGCGGAGTACCTGGGCGAGGAGGTCACCATGGCCGAGCACATGCTCCAGGCCGCCGCCGCCGCCGAGGCGGCCGGGGCACCCGACCACCTGGTCGCCGCCGCGCTGCTGCACGACGTCGGCCACTTCCACGGGGCCCTGCACGGAACGGATCTGATGCAGGGTCAGGACAACCGCCACAGCGACTCCGGGGCCGACTGGCTGGCGGGCTGGTTCGGCCCGGAGGTCACCGAGCCGGTCCGGCTGCACGTGGCCGCCAAGCGCTACCTGTGCGCGGTCGAGCCCGGCTACCGGGAGCGACTCTCCGCGGCCTCCGAGTACACCCTGACCGTCCAGGGCGGCCCGATGGACGAGCAGCAGGCAGCCGCCTTCGCCGAACTCCCGGGCGCGCGGGACGCGGTGGCGGTGCGGCGCTGGGACGAGCAGGCGAAGGAGGCCGGCGCCCCGACGCCCGGCTTCGCGCACTACCGCCCGCTGCTCGCCGCGCTCATGCGGTAGCTCAGTCCAGCTCCCGAGCGTGCCGCGAAAGCGCCGACGTGGCCAGGGAGTTGTGCACGCTGAACGCCACCGTCCCGGGCAGGTAGCGGTCCTGGGACCACTCCACCGGCGTGCCCGTCGGGTCGGTCGTGCGGCGCCGCTCGCGCAGCAGCGGACCGCCCCGGCGGCAGCCGAGCAGCCGGGCGTCCTCACCGTTGGCCGGGACGATGTCGATGGTGTGGTCGGCGTCGGTGAACAGGATGCCGTGCTCGCGCAGCACTTCGGTGTGCGAGACGACGTCCGGCGGCAGTTCGGCGACGATCTCGCCGACCCGCGGCGGGTAGACGGTGCGCTCGACCATCACCGGCGTGCCGGACAGCGTCCGCAGCCGGACGATGACGTACACCTCGGCGCCCTGCTCCAGGCGCAGTTGCTCGCGTTCGGCGGCGTCGGCCGGGCGGCGCACCAGCGAGTCGAGGATGCCGCCGGGCTCCTCGCCCATCGAGTACGCCCAGTGCGTGAAGCTGAGCAGTTCGGAGAAGCTCTGCACCCGGGCGCCGCCGAGGACCACCCGGCGGGTGCCGCGGCGGGAGGTGACCAGTCCGTCGGAGCGCAGCACCGCGAGCGCCTGGCGGACGGTGCCGCGGGAGACGCCGTACTGCTCGGCCAGCGCGCCCTCGGCGGGCAGCCGGCCGGCCTCGCCGTACGCGCCGGTGGTGATCGCCTCGCGCAGGTCGGCGGCCACCTTCCGGTACAGCGCGCCGGGGCGCTCCGCCGGGGGTTCCCCGGCCGCCGAGGGGGCTCCGGCCGCCGGGCTCCCGTCCGCGGCCGGGGGGCCCTCGGGGCGCTGGGGCTCAGTTGCCACGTCAGTCAATGTCCCTCCTGGGGCGGTGTCCTGCGCAGCCGTACCGGCGCGGACAGCCCGACCTTACTCCGCTGCGCCTTCGAAGCATCGCACCGAACGGATCACGCTCCGATGGCCGGATTCCACCGTTCCCGCACCCGACCCCGGCGCTGGGCCGTCCGTTCACCTTCCCGTCACCGGACTCCGGCGTACTTACTGCCGTCAGCGAAGTTGGCTAGTCAACTCGGACGACGTCGATCGATCGCTCACCCCGGTCGGCCCGCCGCCCTCCGCAAGGCCTCGCGAACCTTCGCAAGGCTTCACGAACCTTCGCAGGCCGTCCCAGGCCTTCGCGATCCTTCGCGAGGCGCCAGCCCGCGGAACCCCCCGCGAGCGCCCTCGCAGTACGCCCCCTTAACAGGAGACTTCCCCGTGACCGTGCACCGCGCCCGCGCCGCCGCCTTCGCGGCCGTCCTGACCGCCGCCGCGCTCTCCCTCACCGCCTGCGGCTCCGCCGGTTCGAGCGCCAAGTCCGGCGACACCGCCCAGGGCGGCGCCAAGGACGCCAAGACGGCCACCTCCGCCGCCGACTTCGGCGGCATGGACGGCCTGATCGCCGCCGCCAAGAAGGAGGGCAAGCTGCACGTCATCACGCTGCCCCGGGACTGGGCGAACTACGGCAAGATCATCGACAGCTTCAAGGCCAAGTACGGCATCGAGGTCGAGGAGGAGAACCCGGACGGCTCCAGCCAGGACGAGATCAACGCGATCAACTCCCGCAAGGGCCAGGACCGCGCCCCCGACGTGGTCGACCTGGGCAGCGCCTTCGCCCTCCAGGCGGTCAAGGACGGCATCCTCGCCCCCTACAAGGTCGCCACCTTCGACAAGGTGCCGGACACCATGAAGGACGCGAACGGCGCCGCCGTCAACGACTACGGCGGCTACGTCTCCATCGGCTGCGACGCCAAGAAGATCGCCAACTGCCCGAAGACCTTCGCCGACCTGCTCAAGCCGGAGTACAAGGGCCAGGTCGCCCTCAACGGCAACCCGACCAAGTCCGGCTCCGCCTTCGGCGGCGTCTACGCGGCCGCGCTCGCCAACGGCGGCTCGCTGGACAACATCCAGCCCGGCATCGACTTCTTCGGCAAGCTGAAGCAGTCCGGCAACTTCAACCCGGTCGAGTCGACCCCGGCCACCGTCGAGAAGGGCGAGACCCCGATCTCGATCGACTGGTCCTACCTGAACGCGGGCTACACCGACGAGTTCAAGGACAAGGGCGTCGACTGGAAGGTCTCCATCCCGACCGACGGCTCCTACGCCCAGTTCTACAACCAGGCCGTCAACAAGTGGGCCCCGCACCCGGCGGCCGCCCGCCTGTGGCAGGAGTACCTGTTCAGCACCGAGGGCCAGAACCTCTTCCTCGGCGGCTACGCCACCCCGTCCACCTTCGAGGCCCTGAAGAAGGACGGCACCCTGGACGCCGCCGGCGCCGCCAAGCTGCCCACCGTCGAGAAGCCGTTCACCACCTTCCCGACCGTCGACCAGATCAACGCGGCCAAGAAGGTCGTCACCGAGAACTGGACCAAGGCGATCGCGGGCTGAC
>NZ_LFVW01000624.1:0-6763 GCF_001182915.1 Kitasatospora sp. MY 5-36 | reverse complement strand
CGGAGCCCGCCGCCCGGAGCCCGCGGCGTCGGCACGGTCGGCGGGGCGGCCCGTTCCGTACGGCCCCCGTCGGCCGCGGACCGCCCCGGCGGCTTCCCGGCGCGCTTCCGACACCTTGTGGACACCCGGCGTTCGGTGAGGTGACGCCGACCGGTACGGCGGTCGGTGGAGCATGGCGCGGTCGGCGGCGCCCTCGGCGGGCGCGGCCGGGTGCGCACGACCGAAAGGAACGTCCCATGTCCGCTGCCCAGTGGCCCCGCCCCCGCGTTCTCGTCGTCGGGATCGACGGTGTCCGCCACGACTACCTGGCGCAGGTGCCGATGCCGCGCCTGGAGGAGGTCGCCGAGGCCGGGTTCCTGGTGCCGGTCACCGTCGCGGACGGCACGCCCACCATGTCCGGGCCGTGCTGGACCACCATCGTGACCGGGGTCGAGCCCGCCAAGCACGGGGTCTGGGGCAACCACCTGGGCGGCAACCGGCTCGACGTGTTCCCCGACTTCGCCACCCGCCTCGCCCGGGGCGACCGGCGCCGCACCTTCGTCGCGGCCGGCTGGGACCCGCTGATGATCAACGAGTCCGGCGGCCCGCTGTTCCGCGCCCCCGGCCGGCTCTCCTACGTGGCCCCCGCCGAGGACACCCCCGAGGCCTGGGAGGCGGTGGACGAGGAGGTCGTCCGGGAGGCCGTCCACGTCCTCGGCGCCGCCGACCCGGAGGCCTCCTTCGTCTACCTCGGCGCCGTCGACGAGACCGCCCACTTCCTGGGCTGCGGCGACGAGTACCGCGCGTCCATGCGCACCGCCGACGAGCGCCTCGGCCGCCTCCTCGACGCCGTCCGCGGCCGGGCGACCTACGCCGAGGAGCAGTGGACGGTCATCGTCGTCACCGACCACGGGCACGTGGACGCCGGCGGCCACGGCGGCCGTACGGTCGAGGAGCGGACGGCCTGGGTCGCTTGCGCCGGGCACGGCATCCCGGCCGGCCCGCCCACCGGCGAGATCCGCCACCCGGACGTCGCCGCGCAGGTGTACGCCTCCCTGCTGCGCCCGATCGACCCGCACTGGACCCTCGACGGCCGCCCGTTCCCGCTGGCCAGGCCGGTACCGGCGGCGGTCTGAGCGACGGGCGGTCCGCGATCCGGGGGTACCGGTGCCCCCGGGTGCAGCAGGCCGGGCTGCGGCGGCGCCGGGCTTGAGCGAGGCTCGACCGGGGCTCGGGCCGCGCTCGACCCGGGCGTGCCGGCCTGGGCGCCGGAGCGGCACGCGTCCGAGACCGCGGGGCCCCGGACCTGCGGGCCTCAGGGTCCCTGCCGAAGGACATACGCCTGAAGGTGGAGAAGGTACCCCGTGGGTTGGAGACAAGATCGCGACCTGGTGGTGACGATCCGACGGGTCGGGACGGGCCACGATGGTTGCACCGGACGGTGGAGCACGCCGACCGGGCCGGCGACGCGGACCTGAGCGGCCGCCGGCGGCGGAGACGAGCGGTCGGCGACGGCCGCACCGGTCACGACACGGAGAGGACAGCCGGGCATGAAGGGCATCGTGAGCAAGGTCGCGCTGGGAGTCGCTGGTACCGGCATGGCCGTCGCCGTGGCGGCCGTGGCAATCGGCCCGCGGGTGTCCGACTGGTACGACGAGCACCACCAGCAACAGGGCTCGTACGAGACCGGCACCCAGGCCAAGGCCGACCGCCGGTCGATGCCGACCTGGCTGCCCGACAACGCCTCCGGGGTGAAGTACCTGATGTCCACCAGGGGCGACGACCGCCTGCTGCGCGCCACCCTCCCGGAGGAGCGGCTGCCCGTCGGCTGCACCGCCGGGCAGCCGGGCAAGAGCGCGCACCCGGTGCCGGAGTCGCTCAAGGCCGGCTGGTTCCCCGAGGGCGTCGCGACCAAGGTCATCGGCACCTGCGGGTACTACAACGTGGCGCTGACCGGCAACCAGCTCTACGCGTGGCAGGACGGCGCGGCGGTGCAGGCGGCGCTGCGCGCCGAGCACGTCGCCAAGCGCTGAGTCCGGCGGGCACCCGAGTACTCCTGACCATTCCCGGGAATCCCTGAACACCCCTGAACACCTCTGAGCACTCCTGGTCGCCGCGACCGGGGAACGGAACGGCCCGCCGGGCACCGGAAGGTGCGGGCGGGCCGTCGCCGTGTGCGGGCCGGAAACGGGCGCCCGGCGATCCGCCCGGCGCACCCCCGCAGCCGGACAGCACGTACCCCCGCTGTCGGAACCGGACCGTGCTGCGGTAGGACGGAGCGCGAACGAACCCCACGTCGCCCGTCCGTAAGGAGAACCATGCCCGGCCCGACCGTCGGCCCCACCGACGACACGTCGACCGCTGCCGCCACCACCGCCGCCCCCGCATCCGTCGCCGCACCCGCCACCGGCCAGACCCGTCCCGGCTGGGCCGTGATCGCCGCCCTCGGCGGCCTCACCGCGCTCGGTCCGCTCACCACCGACCTCTACCTGCCGGGCCTGCCCGCGATCGCCGACGACCTGGTCGCCCAGCCGGCCGCCGTCCAGCTCACCCTGACCTTCTCGATGTTCGGGGTCGCCGCCGGGCAGCTGCTCTTCGGGCCGCTCAGCGACCGCTACGGGCGCCGGGTGCCGCTGCTCGCCGGGCTCGTCCTCTACACCCTGTCCAGCGTGGTGTGCGTGTTCGCGCCGAACCTGGCCGTGCTGATCGCCGCCCGCTTCGTCCAGGGCGCGGCCGGCTCCGCCGGGCTGGTGATCGGACGCGCCGTCTCCCGGGACCGCTTCCAGGGCGTCGCGCTGCTGCGCTTCCTCGCCTCGATCGCCCTGATATCCGGGCTGGCGCCGATCCTCGCACCGATCATCGGCGCGCAGCTGATGCGGTTCACCTCGTGGCGCGGCACCTTCGGCGTGCTGACGGCGCTCGGGCTGCTGCTCACCCTGGTCTCGTTCGGGGTGCTGCGCGAGACGCTGCCGCCGGAGACCCGGGACCGCGGCGGGGTGGGCGCGACCCTGCGGACGATGGGACGGCTGCTGGGCAACCTGCCGTTCCTCGGGCTGGCGCTGACCAGCTCCCTCGCCTTCGGGGCGCTGTTCGGCTACATCAGCGGGTCGTCGACGGTGCTCCAGCACGTGTACCAGGTCTCGCCACAGACCTACAGTCTGCTGTTCGGGCTGAACTCGTTCGCGATCGTGGTGATGACCCAGGTGAACGGGCGCGTGCTGGCGCCGCGCTTCACTCAGCGGGTGCTGATGCTGGGCAGCCTCGCGGCGGCGGTCGCCGCCGGGGTGGCGCTGGTGCTGCTGACCACGGTGTGGGACTTCGGGCTGGCCGGGTTCTGCCCGCCGCTGTTCGTGATGATGGGCAGCCTGGGCGTGCTGCTGCCGAACACCGCCGCCCAGGCGCTCGGCCTGGTCGAGCCGCAGGTGGCGGGTACGGCGTCGGCGCTGCTCGGGACGGGCAACTTCCTGTGCGCCGCGGTGGTCGCGCCGCTGAGCAGCCTCGGCGGTCAGCCGTCGGCGGTGCTGCTGGCGCTGGTGGTCCTGGTCTGCGGGGTGCTCGCGACGGTGGTCTACCTGGCGCTGTGCCGACCGGAGCGGATGCGGGCGGCGGCGGGCGGCTGACAGGAGACGGGCGGCAGGCCGCGGCCGGACGACTGACGGCGGACGGATGACAGCGAACGGGTAACAGCGAACAGAAGACGGATGACAGCTGACAGATGTTGAAATCTGTCAGCTGTCATCCGTTATCCGTTACTCGTCAATCGTCATTCACCACCCGGGGCGGTCTCAGGCGATGGAGAAGTCATCCCCGTACACGTTGCCCTGGCCGTACCAGCCGTGCAGGTACACGGAGACGGTGCCGTTGGCGCCGGTGGTGAAGGGGACGGACACCTTGGTCCAGCCGGAGGAGTTGGCCCACGCGCTGGCGGTGGCGCCGCCGTTGACGCCGATGTAGGCGTAGTTGCCCTGCACCCAACCGCTCAGGGTGTAGCTGGTGTTGGGCTTCAGCGTGACGGTCTGCGCGCACTCGCCGGTCTGGGCGGCGGTGGCCGCGGCCTGGAGGGCCTTGGTGCCGGAGTGGACCGGGGTGGAGACCACGGCGCCGCCGCTCTGGCAGGTCCACGGGGCCAGGCTGCCGCTCTCCAGGTCGCCGTTGACCAGGCCGGTGGTCGGCGTGGTCCCGGTGACGGTCAGCGTGTAGGACGCGATGTGGTTGCCGGAGGCCCCGGTGGCGCTGATGCCCAGCGGGTAGGTGCCCGGAGTCACGGCCGAGCTGGTGGAGATGTTCAGGGTGGCGCTGTTGCCGGCGGTGACGCTGCCGGGGGTGATGGTGGCGGTGATGCCGGGGACGGGCTGGCTGACGACCGCGAGGTTGAGGTTCTGCGCCGAGCCGGCGGTGACCGCCGTCGAGATGGTCGCCGAGACGGACGAACCAGCCGCGACCGTACCGGAGTTCGGGTTCACGGCGACCGAGAAGTCATTGCCGGGCTGGGTGCCGGTGACGGTCAGGGTGAAGGTGCCGGTGTGGCTGCCGGAGGCCGCCGAGCCGGTGACCGTGATCGGGTAACTCCCGGGCGTCACCGAGGAGGTGGTGCTGATGTTCAGCGTGGCGCTGTTGCCGGCGGTGACGCTGCCGGGGGTGACGGTGGCGGTGACGCCGGCCGGGGCGCCGCTGACCGTGAGGTTGACGCTCTGCGCGGAGCCCGCCGTCACGGCCGTCGCGATGGTGGCCGAGGTGGACGAACCGGCCGCGACCGTGGCGGAGTTCGGGCTGGCCGACACCGAGAAGTCGTTGCTCACCGTCGAGCCGCTGGTGAACGGCGCGAAGACGTGGGTGAAGTCCCAGGTGTTCTGGGCGATCCCGGAGCAGTTGTCGTTGCCGGCCGTGCCCGGGCAGCCGCCGTTGTCGCGCTGGAGGGCCCAGAAGGACAGCGTGTTGATGCCCTTGGAGACCGCCCAGTTGTACACGGTGGTGGCGTTGGCCAGGGTGAAGGTCTCGGCCGGACCGAAGTCGTCGACACCGATCATCTCGGTGATCCCGATCGAACCCCACAGCTGGGCGGGGGTCTTGGACGGGTAGAGCTTGGCGAGCTGGTTGTAGAGGCCCTGCGCGGAGGTCTGGGTGTCGGCCGCCATGTCGTGGGCGGCGTTGTCGTAGTAGTCGAAGGTCATCATGTTGACGACATCGATCCGCGCGTTGTTGCTGACCGCGTTCTTCAGCACCGCGAGACCGCTGCTGGCCAGCCCGGAGGTGGTGGTGGGCAGCGTGTAGGAGAACTGGATGCTCCGCCCGTTGGCGGCGGCCCAGTCCTGCACGAGCTTGATGGCCTTGTTGCGGCGGTCGATCCCGGCGGTGTTGGTCAGCGAGTTGTCCTCGATGTCGAGGTCGATCCGGCTGACGTCGTAGGTGGTGATCACGTTCTGGAAGGCGGCCGCGATCTGGTTGACGTCGGTGCAGCTGTCGGCGATCTCGGTGCCGGTGTTGTCGGCGGTGTAGCCGCCGAAGGACGGGATCACGTCCCCGCCGTTGGCGCGGATGGTCGCGATGTCCGCGCCGAACGTGGAGGAGGACACCGGCTTGGAGGTGTCGCCGTTCCAGTACGGTGTGCAGGAGCCCTTGGTGGCGGCCTGGAGGAACGCCATGGTCAGGTGCTTGGCGCCGGACTGCGCGGCCAGCTGGGCCGGGCTCTGGCCGGTCCAGGACTCGAAGTAGGGGGCGAAGACCCGGCTGGGGAGCGGGGTGGCGGCCTGGGCGGAGCTCGTCCCGGCGGCGACCAGGCCGGCCGAGGCGGCCAGCGTGGCGCAGGCCGTCAACACGGCCTGGACTGTTCGGCGGAGGCGCATGGATTCTCCAACAGACTTGGTGGGGCAGGACGTTGGGGAGGTGCGGTCGGTCCGGGTGGGGCGGCCGTGTGGGGTCGGCGGCGGCCCCGGGACCGGGTCGGAACCGGGAGTACGGGGAAGTGCGGGGGCGTGCGGGCGTGCGAAGGCCCACCGACTCGCGTGGACGCGGGCGGCGTGCGGAAGCGCGCGCCGTACGGAGCGGGGGTGGAGCGGAGCATGGCAGGGCATGGCAGTGCCTCAGCCGCCGGTGGTCACACCCCCACAGTGCATCCCGGTCGGATCGACATGCTTATGTTTGGACTAGACCACTGGTCTGTCAAGAGTCCTAACAGTTCGTCAGCACACGGCCCGCGCGACGGAAGGGGGGCGAACCGGCGTCGGGACGGGTGGGCCGCCGGTGGGGCCCGCTGGGAGGACGGTGTCGGACACTCCAGGTGGCGGCGAGGGGCGGCGGTGAGGGGTGCCGGAAACGAGAAGACCGTGGCCGCGCACCCGGAAAGGGGCGCGGCCACGGCAGCCCGGCGCTCAGGACACCGGGCGGATCATGGTGTTGCGGGCCAGCGGACCAGCGGACCAGCGGATCGGCAGGTCAGCGGGACGGCGGGCAGAGCGTGGCGAGCAGCGCGTCGTTGATCTTCGTGGCGGTGTCCGGCCCGAAGCCCTGCGGGTGGTCGGCGGAGGTGAAGCGCTGGTCGGCCAGGTCCGCCAGCTTCTGCTTGTCCTTGGGGAACTGGTACATCGACTGGCACTGGTTGCGCGCCCGGTCCACGGCCTGGTCCGGCTTGCCACCGACGATCGCCGGGTCGATCGCGTCCAGCGCGGAGACCAGCTTGGCCGTCACGTCGGCGCCCGGCTTGGCGGGCAGTCCGGCGTCGGCGGGCGGCGCGGGCTTGGACGGTGCGGGGGCTCCCGAGGCGCCGGCGTCGGGGGCGGGCGCGCCG